>NYVQ01000034.1 GCA_002684695.1 SAR116 cluster bacterium
GATATACAGATAAGGGTAGTTGATGGTTCAGAAGACTACTGGAGGGAAAGCCTGATAAAAATTCCTAAACTTAATGATCTCACTATAGACTTGATAAACAAATCAGATTTAGTTGAAATAAAAATTGAAGATGATGCTAAATGTTATAATGTTTCAACTAAAACAAATCATAACATTAAAGAATTTAAAGAAGCGCTTAAAAAAAATATAAAACAAGTTGTAAACAAAGGATTTGAACCTATAATCTTTAGAGAAAGACATGTAAAGATCACAAAGATGTTACTCGAATGTTTAAACAGAATAGAACTAAAAGATATCTATGCATCCCCAGAGCTAATTGCGGAAGATATAAGGCACGCCCTTTCTTTGATTGGTAAAATAACAGGAACAGTTAACGTTGAAGATATATTAGACAACTTATTTAAAAGATTTTGTATAGGAAAATGAAAAATTTTTTTGATGTTATAGTAGTAGGTGGTGGCCATGCAGGAACTGAAGCCGCTTGCGCTGCGGCCAGGAAGGGTGTTTCAGTCTGTCTTTTGACAACAAATGCTAGCACTATAGGACAAATGTCTTGTAATCCAGCTATAGGAGGCTTGGGAAAAGGTCATATTGTTAGAGAAATTGATGCTTTAGATGGTTTAATGGGAAAAGTAATTGATGTATCGGGTATTCATTTTAAACTTTTAAACCAGTCGAAAGGCCCAGCTGTCCATGGTCCAAGAGCTCAAGCTGATAGGAAATTATATTCCCACGAGGTAAAAAAATATTTAAAAAGTTTTAGAAATATTAAAATAATAGAAGAAACGGTAAAAAAGCTTAATTTTAACAACAGATCCATAACAGGGCTAGAGTGCTTAAGCGGTTTAATTATAAATTGTAAATCAATAATTTTAACTACAGGAACATTTTTAGGTGGAGTCATCCATCTTGGAAGTAAAAAGACCTCTGCTGGTAGGATTAATGAGCCAGCTGTAAACGGTTTGACCAAAAGCTTTAAATCTTTAGGTTTAAAAACAGGCAGATTAAAAACAGGAACACCTCCAAGGCTTATTAAGGATACCATTGATTGGAACAGGCTTGAAAAACAGCCTGGAGACATGTTTCCAACCCCCTTTTCATTTATGACAAAAAAAATTCACCAAAAACAAATAGATTGTTCAATAACGAGAACAACGGAAGAAACACATAACCTTATTGAAAAATCTATTAATTTATCACCCGTATACAGCGGTAGTATTACTTGCTCTGGGCCAAGATATTGTCCTTCTATTGAAGACAAAGTGTATAGATTTTCTGAAAGAAAATCACATCAGATTTTTTTAGAACCGGAAGGATTAGATTCTTCTCTCGTATACCCAAATGGGATTTCAACAGCATTACCTGAAGACATACAAATAAAAATGATGGAAACAATTCCAGGATTAGAAAAAGCAGAAATTTCGCAGTTTGGATACGCTATAGAATATGACTATGTAGATCCAAGGTCACTTTTTCGAACCCTACAAGTAAAAGAAATCGACGGTTTTTTCCTTGCTGGTCAAATAAACGGAACAACAGGCTATGAAGAAGCTGCAGGACAAGGTTTGGTTGCGGGAGTAAATGCAGCTAACCACGCTTTAAGAAATAATCAGGAGTTTGTTTTAACAAGAGAAGAATCTTATATAGGTGTAATGATTGATGATTTAGTAACACATGGAGTTCAAGAACCCTACAGAATGTTTACTTCAAGGGCTGAGTATAGACTTCTATTAAGAGCAGATAATGCCGATCAGAGGTTAACTGAAAAAGGGTATAAATTTGGAATTGTTAATAAAATTAGATACAAAAATTGGAAAATTAAAGAAAATGAACTTTATGAAACCAATAAAAAGCTAAAAAACTTTATAATAGGCCCTGCTAAATTGAAGAAATTAGGCGTAAGTCCTCCCCGTGACGGAAAAAAACAAACTGCTATAGATTTGTTACGAAACAAAAATTTTCATTTAAGTGAATTAGAGAGGATTTATCCCGAAATAAAAAAAATAAATAAAAGTATTTTAAAACAGATAAATATAGACGCCCTTTATTCAGGTTATTTGAAAAGACAAGAAAGTGACATTAAATCCTTTAAGAAGGATGAGAAACTTAGAATACCAAAAGGCATTAACTTTAAAGAAGTTGGTGGCCTTTCAAACGAAGCTATAGAAAAACTATCTTTAATCAAGCCTGAAACCATTTCTCAAGCTTCTAGGATATCAGGAATTACGCCTGTTGCAATAGTATCAATTTTAAGGCACATCAAAAGAACAGCTGCCTGATGTCAAGCGTTTTGAAAAAAGAAAGCTGTCAAAAGATTCTGGATGTTTCACGTGAAACAATAGAAATTTGTGATGTTTATTTGAATGAGCTAATAAAATGGCAAAAAAATCTAAATCTTGTAGGTTTATCAACATTATATGATCCTTGGAGGAGGCATATTCTTGATTGTGGTCAAGTTGCGAAACACATAGAAAATAAAAATAAAGAAATTATTGATGTTGGATCAGGAGCGGGCTTGCCTGGTGTTATTTTGAGTATTTTGGGATATTCAAATGTTTCCATGGTAGAATCTGACTATAAAAAAACCGTCTTTATTTCAGAGGTTTTGAGAAAATGCAGAGTTACTGGAAATGTTTTAAACAAAAGAATAGAAACATTTGATGACTTTTCAAACAAAATATTGGTTTTTAGAGCTTTCGCGTCAATAGAAAAGACTCTTAAATTGTTATGTGATAAGTTAGATTTTAGTACTAAACTAATTTTTTTAAAAGGCAAAAACGCTATTAACGAAAAAAAAAATGCTATAAAAATGTGGGGAGAACTAAAAACAAAATATGATTATAAGATACTCCCCACTATTAAAACTTATACAAGTATTTCAGACAAAGACTCTTTTTTAGTTACGGTTGAGTTCAAGAAAGAATGATAAAATGGTTAAATTTCCCAAAATAATTTCTATATCTAATCAAAAGGGTGGTGTTGGAAAAACAACAACAACGATTAATTTGTCAACTGCTATGGTCTCATTTGATAAAAAATTACTTATTATTGACCTTGACCCTCAAGGAAATGCCTCAACAGGCTTAGGTATTGACGCAGGAAGTAGGGAAAAAAATATCTATAAAGCCCTTACTTCTCAAGAGGATATTAATAAATGTGTATTTGAAACATCGATTCCAAATTTAAAAATTATTCCTTCTACAATTGATCTTTCAGCAGTTGAAGTAGAATTTTCTAATATTGAGAAAAGAGAACTTATCTTAAAAAAAGTTATTAATGAAATAAAAGAGAATTTTGATTATATTTTAATTGATTGTCCACCAAGCCTAGGTTTATTGACAATAAATGCTATGGCAAGCTCAGATGAGATAATTGTACCATTACAATGTGAATTCTATGCATTAGAAGGTTTGTCTCAGCTTTTAAACACAATAGAATTGATTAAAGTAAAATTAAATCCTAATCTTCAACTAAAAGGAATAGTTTTAACTATGTTTGATTCTAGAAACAAATTATCAAAATTAGTTGAAAATGACGTCAGAGAACACTTTAAAGATAAGGTTTACAAAACAGTTATACCAAGAAATGTTAGAATATCTGAAGCGCCATCATTTGGGTTGCCAGTTTTATTATATGACACAGATTGTATGGGTTCTAAGTCTTATGCGTCTTTATCTGCAGAATTAATTATACAAGAGGATAATATAGATGGTTGAAATAAAACAAGGCTTAGGTAGAGGTTTGACATCCCTCTTAGGTGAGAACTTAAGTGAAGTTTCATCAAATAATAATAAACAATTGACAATCCCAATTGAAAAATTAAAACCAGGACCTTGGCAAGCAAGAAAAACTTTCAATTCTGCTGATCTAGAAGACCTTACAAACTCTATAGTATCAAAGGGAATTATTAGTCCAATACTTGTAACCCCAGTAAAAGTTAAGAGCGCTGTAGACTTTTATATAATTGCTGGTGAAAGAAGATGGAGAGCTGCTCAACTTGCAAAAATTCATGAAGTACCAGTAATAATTTTAAAAGATTTAGGTGATGTCGACGCTTCTATAATCTCTTTAATTGAAAATATCCAAAGAAAAGACTTGAATCCAATTGAAGAGGCCAAAGGTTTTAGTGATTTAATTGACAAATACAATTATACACAAGAAAGTGCTGCTAAGGTTGTTGGAAAATCAAGGGTTTATATTACTAATTCTTTAAGACTCTTAAAGTTACCGAAAAAAGTAATAATGTTATTAGAAGATGGCACTATATCAGCTGGCCATGCTAGACTTCTAATAGGTAAAGACAATGCGCTTGAGCTTGCACTAAGAGTGATAAAAAATAATATAAGTGTTAGAGAATTAGAAAAGTTAATTAATAATAAAAAACCTAAAATAATAAAACAAAAAAAAGAAGACATAAATCTAACTGCTTCTTTAAAAATTATTTCAGATACACTTGGTATAAAGGTAAATATTGATTATAAAGATGGAAATGAAAAATCAAAAGTTATCTTTCATTGTAACAATTTAGGACAATTAAACAATTTAATAAATAGACTTGAAAACATTCCTAATGGAAAATAATATTGAACAAAATCAATTACTTAGTTTAAAAATTTTATTAGGAGATAACAAAATTGAAAAAGGCTTAAGGCTAGCTGATCAGTTAATTAAACAAAAGTATAAAGTTAAAGAAATATATCTTCTTATAAAAAAAGCGTTGATTAAAAAAAAGATTATTGATAAAAATCCAAATCTATCTAAATTAGAAAATTTAATTAATAATAAAGATTATGTGTGTGCTAAATATCTATTTTCCCACAATTCTCAAATTTTTTCTAAATCAGCAAAAGCTCTTTTTTTAGCTGGAACTGCCTTTTCAGAATTAAATGAAATTGATGAAGCAATAAAACTTTATGATATGGCTATCGAACTTGATCCCACTAATATTAAGATCAGAAAAACAGTATCTACCTTTTACATGTCAATAGGAAACTTAGAAAAAGCTATTCACGAGTTTAATTTTATAAAAAACCATAACCCACTAGATGGAGAAAACCATAGATTATTATCTAGAACCAAAAAATATTTAAGATCAAATGACCCACATATAAAAGAAATGGAAAAATTAAGGTTAGACCCTGAATTGAATAAGGAACAAAGAATTAATATAAACTTTGCCCTAGGCAATATCTTTGAGAACCTCAAATCCTATAAAAAAAGTGAACAATATTATGAATTAGCAAATAATGAACAAGATTCAAGATTAATATATGATTCTAGAAAAGAAGAGCATATTTCTGAACTTATAATTAAAAATTTTAATTTAGAAAAAATTAAACATCTTCAATTAAATAGAAAAAAAAATAGACAACTATTTATTTTAGGAATGCCAAGGTCAGGCACAACTTTAGTCGAACAAATTCTTTCATCACATCCAGATGTTTTTGGTGGAGGAGAATTACCGTTTATAGAGAATTATTTGTTGAGTAATAGAGGCTCAATTGGATTAAGAATGCCTGAAATTTTAATTAATCCAAGTGAACATGCTATTGAAGAATTTCATAATTATTATAATCAATGTTTAGATTTATTAAATTATAAAAAAAAAATATATTACTGATAAGATGCCTGGAAATTTTAAATGGATAGGTTTAATCAAATCAGCTTTTCCCAATTCAAAAATAATACATGTCACCAGGAATATAAAAGACAATTTCTTTTCTATTTATAAAAGTTATTTTGCAAATGATACTTGTACATACGCATATAACCCTAAAAACATCGTGAACTATTTCAACATTTACACAAAAACAATGAAAATCTGGAAAAAATTATTTAATGATGAAATTTATGAATGTAAATACGAAGATTTAGTAGATGATTATGAGACTGAAACTAAGAACATTTTAAAGTTTTGTGATCTTGAATGGGATAACGATGTAATAAACTATTTTAACAATAAAAGAAAAGTATTAACTGTTAGTTCAGCTCAAGTAAGAGAAAAAATTTATCATAGTTCTATAAATTCATGGATAAATTATAAGGATAAACTCGAACCATATTTCAGAGACTTAAAATAATTTTACTTTATAACTATGATTTTTTTTAAAATACATTTCATAAATATAAGTTGAAAAAGTTGTTTTGGTAACAAGCGTATTTCATAAAAACCTCTTTTAATTTCTCTTAATACATTTGATAAACTTTTATAAGAAAAACCTTCCCTATAAATATGTATGTTTGAAGTTTTGTCATTTTGTTCACAAATTGCAGGAAAAATTTGAATTGGGGATAATTCATTAAAAATTTTTGAATTATTTGGGTTAAATAAAAAATGATCAACAGGTACATTCACATTGATACTTCTTTTAATTAAAAAATTAGCACCTTTAGGTGTAATTATATATCCCCCTGTGCCTGAATGTTTTGACAGTAAAAAGTGTAACTTAAAAGAACCAAATGTTTTTAATGCAGGACTTAAAAGCACCTTATGGTGAGAATTTCCAAACCTTTCACATTTAATAATATTTGAATCAGATGGGATCCAATCTATATTTTTTAGCAATTTGAAACCAGTTTTGGAAATATAAGAATCATCTTCCAGAATCAGGACTGGATAATTTTCATTTTCAGCAATATGCTTCCATAACTTGTAGTGTGATTGGAAACATGCTAGATCCCCTTTGGAGATTTTTCCCATAGGACCATATTGTAAAATATTTTTATTTAGTTCGGATAAATTTTCTTTTTCTGCATCAATTGCACTAAACCGCTCAAATCTAAAACGGTTTTTATGTAAATGAGAAGAAATTTTTTCTAATCTATCTTTTCTTCTGTCTAAGTTAATTACAAAACACTTAATCATTTCTATTAATCAAGTTCGTGATACCTAACAATGAGTATGAAAGAAGAGCGTTGTCTACATTATGAAAAAGTTTCATTTTATTTTCCAAAGTTAAAAGTCTATCAATTATTTTAGCTAAATTCAAATTTTTGCATAACTTTATACTCTTTTCAAATTTTGGTTTTATTTTCCAAAAAATGTATGGGGTTGATACTTGAATTGCTTGCTCAATGTTTTTCCCTGATTTGTAAATATCACATGCAATTTTAATATTGAGTGACCACCTAATTACAGCTTTTAAGATTTCAATAGAATTCAAACCTGACAAATACAAAGCATCAATATTCTTAATTGTACCAATTTTGTTACCACTGAACACAGAGAACACAAGATTATCTATCTCAATTAAACTTGAATCATTGCTATACTTTTCCACATCATCATATGAAATAATTTTTTTTGGATAAATAAAAGACAAAATACTTTCTATTTTTCTTATTGAATTTAAATGATCATCACCTAGGCTTACACTCAATGAGTTTAAAGCATCGTCTGTTATAGTTACATTTTCTATAGACAAAATTGAAGTTATTGCATTCCTAATTGCCCCCCCACTTTTTTGGTAGCTAGAAATAACAACACTATATTTATTTTCGCTTATAAGTTTAATAAGAGCAGAAGAGGATGATAAGTTCTGAGCTAAAATAAATATTTTAGTATTCTCAATAGGAAAATTTTTTAGCAACACCTTTATAGTATTCATGATGTTCGTCGATAATTTATCACCGTAAAGCTTTAATATAATTACCCGGTCTTTTTGGTTAAAAGAGACCGTTAAAGCATCGTCAAGGAGTACAGTTGAATTTTTTTCTAAATCCTTCTGCTCTAATTTCGAGCAATTGAAAGGGTCATCCAGATCTATTTTGAAAGAGCTAATTATATTGTTAAATCTTGTACAGGATAATCCATAGTCTGTGCCTGTAAAAAGAAAAAGATTAAATGAGCCATCAGGTTTCAATATAAATCTATCAATATTACTATCTTTTATCTTCATAAGCTAGCTTGATTGGGACCATTCAATTAATCTAACAACAATATCATTGGCGATAGACACTCCCAACCTTTTTCTAGCATTTCGTTCCGATTGATCGCGGGAAAATAAGGAATCTATAGGGGCAACGAGAGAATTTCTCGCAAAGGATCCCTCATAAACAACTTGCGAACTCTTATTATTTATAATTTTAAAATTAGTAGATATCTCGATTTTCCTTATAGAATTTGAAAGTAAACTTCCCTCAATATCCTCATCAATATTCAATATAAGTTTAAATTTTGTTTCAGAAAATTCATTATTATTAAAAATAATTAAATTATTTTGCACTCTTTTTTTAATTAGGTCTGATATGTATGTATTATTTGCCTCTATTTCTATGTTAGAGAGCTTACTATAAATACCACTATCGGGATTATTGGTTAAAGAACAACCAATCAGAAAACAACTTATTACAAGAAGTCTAAATAACAATACTTACTATCCTTTCAGGAATAACAATTACTCTTTTGGGCTTTTTATTATTAAGGTATTTTTTAATTATATCTAAAGATAAGGCTAAGTTTTCAACATCTTTATTAGAAAGAGTCTTATGATATGTGATTTTTGATCTCAGTTTTCCGTTTATTTGAACACCAATTGTAACCTGGTCGTTATCAAGAAATTTTTTATTGGCTTTCGGCCATTTAATATTACAAACTAAATCTTTTTGCTTAAGCATAGACCAAATTTCTTCTGCATGATGGGGAGCAAATGGTGAAAGCAATTGTGACAGAACTTTCAAACCAAAAAATTTTATATTTAAATCAATGTTATTTTTTACATTAAGACGCGAAAGGCTGTTGGTTAACTCATATAGTTTTGCAATACAAACATTAAAAGTAAATTTTTCTATACCTTCAGTAACATCATTTATAGTTTGGTGAATTTTTATTAAAGGGATGGTGTTTTTATCAATATTATCCAGATTAACTATTTCTTTTGGTGTTTCAGTTTCTTCTACCATCCTAATAAGTCTATTTAAAAACTTAAAAGACCCCTCAACACCAGAAATATTCCACTCCATATCTCTTTCAGGTGGGGAATCAGATACCATAAAAAGTCTAGCTGTATCAGATCCATATTTTTTTACAATAGATAGGGGGTCGACCACATTTTTTTTAGACTTACTCATTTTCTCAATACGGCCAGGAAAAACTTCCTGATTATCAGTTTTGTGATAAAATTTGTTATTTCTTTTAATAACATCGTGAGGAAATAACCACTCCCCGTCTTTAGATTTATAGGTCTGATGACAAACCATTCCTTGGGTCATTAATCCCTTAAAAGGTTCAGAAAAAGATATATAACCACATTTTCTTAAAGCTCGTGTAAAAAACCTTGAATATAGTAAATGTAATACTGCATGTTCAACTCCCCCAATATATTGATCAACTGGCATCCAATAATCAGCCATTGATTTGTTAAAATGTGTTTTTTTATTTGGGTCAGTAAATCTTATAAAGTACCAAGACGATTCAAAAAAGGTATCAAAAGTATCAGTTTCTCTCTCAGCAGAAGAGTTGCATTTTGGACATTTAACATTTTTCCATGTTGGGTGCTCATCTAAAGGGTTACCAAGACAATTTAAATCGATATCTTCTGGCAAAATTATAGGAAGCTGATCATCAGGCACAGGAACTGTTCCACAAGAAGCACAATTAATCATTGGTATAGGGCAACCCCAATATCTTTGCCGTGAAACACCCCAATCTCTAAGACGCCATGTTATACTTGTGGACCCTTTCTTTAATTCGACTAGTTTTTTTACTGATAATTTTTTTGCTTCATCAACAGATAATTTGTTTAAAAAACCAGAATTAATTATTACCCCATCGTCAGTATAAGCTTCATTGCTAATTTTAAATTCACTGCCAACAAATTTCTGAGGTTGTACAACAGGTAATACTGGCAGATTATATTTTTTAGCAAAGTCCAAATCTCTTTGGTCATGAGCGGGACATCCAAATATCGCTCCCGTTCCATACTCCATTAATACAAAATTAGCTATGTACACAGGAATTTTATTTTTATTATCAAAAGGATGAGTTACAGATAGTTTGGTTTTAAAACCTTTTTTTTCAGCTTTTTCAATATCAGCCTCAGAGGTCGAACTTCTGTTACATTCTTCAATAAAGGATTTAACACCATTATTTTCTTTAGATAGATTTATGGAAATAGGGTGAGATGGAGCTAACGCAATAAATGATGCTCCAAACAATGTATCAGGTCTAGTTGTAAAAACACCAATTCTGTCTGAGCTATCTACTATGTCAAAATTTATTTTGGCACCAAAAGATTTACCTATCCAATTATTTTGCATAAGTTTAACTCTTTCAGGCCATTCGGATAAATTTTTTATGGTTTGAAGAAGTTCGTCAGCATACTCAGTCATTTTTAAAAACCACTGGTTAAGAAGTCTTTTTTCAACAGGTACATTAGACCTCCACCCCTTCCCATCAATTACTTGTTCATTTGCTAAAACTGTTTTTTCAACAGGGTCCCAATTTACCCAACTTTCTTTTTTATAAGCCAGTCCGTTATTAAAAAAGTCTAAAAACATTTTTTGCTCAAATTTATAATATTCTGGATCACATGTTGAAATTTCTCTACTCCAATCATAAGATAATCCCATGCTCTTTAACTGACTTCTCATGGTATCAATATTTTGATTTGTCCATTCACCTGGGTGAGTATTATTTTCTTTAGCAGCATTTTCTGCTGGGAGACCAAAAGAATCCCAACCCATTGGATGAAGTACATTATAACCAGACGCTTTCTTATAACGTGCCACAACATCACCTAATGTATAATTCCTAACGTGACCCATATGAATATTACCACTTGGGTAAGGAAACATCTCCAAAACATAATATTTAGGTTTTTTCTCGTTTAAATTATTTGAAGCTAAGAAAGATGAATGCTTATTCCATTCTCTTTGCCACTTTCTCTCTAAGCCAATTTTATTTTCTAAAGGTTTCATTAACTAAATTTAACTATTATTTCTTAATTCTCTAGCTCTTGACAGAATTAAATCCTCAATTTTTCTTGCCAATCCATCACTATAGCCGTCAGAAATCCATTTTTTATTTTCAAACTTTTCTCTTGTTACGCTTACCTTAATAGAAGTTGCTTTTAATTCTGAACTTGAAAAAGAAACAACAATTTTATTTCTAATATTATTGTTATTTTCATTTATAAACCAATTACTAATTATTACCCCACCAAAAGGATCAATGCTTTGAAAAGACATAAAATCAAGAACATCCAAACTAGATTTCCAGAGCAACTCATTTATTGGCAAAGAGGATATACTAGAATTATTTAAAGAGTTCGAAAGACTTTGGTTAAGGGCACTGAACGACCCAGTCTCTGTTGAAAATTTTAAAGGTCCTCCAAAAATGGTTTCTCTTTTTGTTTCAGGCAAAGGCTCTGTTAAATTAATATTTGAACATGAAACCAATGAAAAAAATAAAAAAATATATAAAAACCGCATTATTAGAAACTCTTTATAGGTTAATAATTTAAATTAATTTTTATAATTATAATGGAAGAAACGCAAACATAAAAAACGGGGCTATAAATAGCCCCGTTTCAAAAATCTAATTTAGATAAATTAGAATGTCATTTGTAGTTCAGCTGATGAAGTTGATGTTGTTCCATTGTCTAATGAACCAATCTCAAACTGCATACCTGGTACAATTGTGTAAGTAGCTGAATAAGATGAAGCATCATTGTCAGCACCTTGGAAACCAATTACAAGGCCACCAGTTGTGTAAGCTGCTGAATATGTTGTTACATCAACACCAGCTGCAGCTTCTTTTTGAACACTATTTGCAACTACGACTAATGAACCAATAGTAGCTTTTACACCCATTGCAGTTTCATCAGCAGATGATGTGTTGTCACTATGAACATCACCACCGATTGTCATAGCCATACCACCCATGTCAGTTGTGAAAGAAGCACCAAACATTGTATCGCCATCATTATTCATAGCAGCACCAATACCCATTCCAGCAACTGTAGCACCTAATGAAATAGCTCCAGCGTTTGAATGGTTTGCAGCTGTAATACCATCACCAACGATATCAGCAGAAGCTGCATTACCATTTAAGCCTGGGTTTTTTTCGTTTTGATCATAATCACCAAAAGTAACACTAATTGCATCAGACTTTACAGTAAGTTCACCAGCATTACCCATGTTGTTGTTTGATAATGATAGAACCATACCGTTATCAAAAGTCTTTGATACACCGATAGCTGTAGAAACATCTACAGATGTGTTTCCGTCATCAGCGACTTTAACTTTTGCAGTACCTGAAAGAGTAAAGTCAGTTGCGTTAGCACTAACAGCAAGAGCTGTAACACCAACAGTAGTTAATAAAATTTTACGCATGAGAATTCTCCCTTAATTAAATTACGCGTTATTTGCAATATTGCATTATTGACATATATGTATATATAAAATTAATATGTTAAACAAAAGCTTTCTAGTAAAAATTGTCACACTTTTAAATATTACTGTTGCACATTAGCAACAAATTAAATTAACTTTATTAATTTCATGAAAATCTTATGGTCAGTCAAATAAATGATAATTATCAAAAAATTTTAAATAAAATTAAAAATTCATGTTCAAAATCAAATAGAGACCCTAAAACTGTAAATTTAACAGCAGTTTGCAAACGTCAGCCATTAATTAGAGTAAAAGAAGCACTTGAATTAGGTATTAAATGTTTTGGAGAAAACAGAGTTCAAGATGCGCAAAAAAGATGGTCAAGTATTGAAGTAAAAAATATCAATCTAAAGTTTATTGGTCCTCTTCAAACAAATAAATCAGAGAGTGTAGTTCAATTATTTGACGAGGTGCAATCTTTAGACAGAATTAAACTTGCTATGAGTCTTAGTAATGCTCAATCAAAACTTAATAAAAAAATAAGTTATGTTTTACAAGTCAATACTGGAAACGAGAAACAAAAATCAGGGATTATAGCAAGTGAGGTAGATGATTTTATGCATTCATGTAAAACTAATTATGGATTGAATATAAAGGGTTTAATGTGTATACCACCGGTAAATGAAAACCCAGCACTTCATTTTGCATTTATGTATAAAATTTTCAAAAAAAACAAATTAGACATTCTGTCTATGGGAATGAGCAATGATTTTGAAACAGCAATAGAGTTTGGTTCAACAGATATAAGAATTGGATCAGAGTTATTTGGGAAACGTTTAGAAAAAGAAGAAAACTGATAATTTTATAAATTATGTCCGGACCGAATTTTTTTCGTCCTTAAGTAATTTTTAGCTTCATTTGATACGCCTACTTTTAATTGGGTGCATTTCTTTATAACTATTCCGTTTTCCTGAAGTCTTGATAGTTTGTCGGGATTGTTTGAAAGCAAATTTATTTTTTGTGTACCAAGCTGCTTAAGGATTTCAGACGCAGCAAAATAATCTCTCTGGTCAGAATCAAACCCTAATGCCAAATTCGCATCAACTGTATCTAGTCCATGAAATTGAAAATCATAAGCTCTAATTTTATTAAAAAAGCCTATATTTCTACCCTCTTCTGGCATATATAGGATTATTCCACCATTTAAAGACATCATGTTTATTGCAGATTTGAGCTGTGAGCCACAATCACATTTTAATGAATCTAGAAGATCTCCAGTTATGCATTGAGAATGAATCCTGACTAAAGGAATTTCTTGGTTATCACCATTTTTAAAAATTAAAGCAAAAAACTCTTTTTTCGTATTCAAAGATCTAAAGCTGACAATTTCAGTTTTTTTGCATGATAGTATTGGTAGGTCAGTTCGCGAAATTAATTTTAATTTATCTTTTTCAGCAGCATTTAATTTTAGTTCTGAATGGTCAATTACAGTTATTTTTTTTAATTTAAAATCATTGTTCCTATCAACAACTTCAATGTTTAGATTTCCAATTACAACAGATGGTATAGAATGATCTTTTCTCATTAAATCTATGATATTTAAAATTTCCACTCTTTTTTCTAATGAGATAATTGCTTTATCCATTAAATTGGAATCTTTATTTATTTTAGAAAAAGATAGTTTTTTGCATAAAGAAGCACTTAATTTATTAGAAAATGAAATTGCATATAAGTTATTATTATATGGCTTTTCAAATAAATATTCCATTCTGTGTTTATTAAGAACTATAGACAAACTTGAATTAGAAAAATTTTTAATCATTAATAAACTTTTTTCGGTAATTGTTTCAGATGAGCAAATTATTACAAATTCGTTGTTTTTTAACCTAACAACTATTGGAAAGCCCATTTTTAAATCCAATAATGAATGATAGACTTTTCTACTGATATTTGTGTACATAAAATTTCAAATACATTAAGCTTATTAAATAAATTTAGTATAATAATTTTATTTAATAATGAAAGAAAAGAAGCAAAAATTAGTTATATTTGAAGAAGATGAACTTCTAATTAGTGTTTGGAGAGATTTTTTTTCTGAAAACTATAATTTAAGTTTTCTAGACTTTAATTCTAATGCCGAAAATATAGAAAAATATATAAATAAGAAAACAATATTTATTTGCAACCAAGCTGTTAAAGATAATGTAATTCATACATTAAAAGAAAATAAAATTTTTTATTTAATAGACACAGATCGAAATTTAAAACATAAAAACTTACTTACAAATCAGACGAAATACTTTGAAAAACCAATATATCTAAAAAAACTTAATACAGAAATTGTTAACTTAACTAGTTCTCAATACTTTAAGAGAAGTGAACAAATAAAAATTAAAAACCACTTTTTATATCCGTTTGAAAAAAAATTATCATCTATACCTTATAAAGAATATGTATCTTTAACTGATAAAGAAGTTTCAATTTTAATTAAATTAAATGAATTTAATATTATTGGAAAAAATGATTTGCTGATAGATGTTTGGGGTTATAACTCTGGAACTAAAACAAGTACTGTTGAAACTCATATACACAGATTGAGGAAAAAACTTTGCAAGTTCTCAAACTCAAAATTAGAAATTCTCACAAATAAAAATGGTTATTCAATTAAATAAAGTTTGGCTGGGGCGGTAGGATTCGAACCTACGGTACACAGGATCAAAACCTGCTGCCTTACCACTTGGCCACGCCCCATTAGTCATCTACAATTTATATAAAACAATACTCAGGTTCAAGAAAAAATCCACACCATTATTTTTTAATTTCAAAAATCCTATATAACGGGTATCCATCTTGTACAAGTTTAAAAAACTTATTATCGTTTAAGCCTTGAAAATAAAGTTTTGTGAATGTTGACTCTAGGGTTTTAGGGTGTACAACATAAAAAAATCTTTTATTATCAATTATTTCAATAATCATAGAAACCTCTCCTTTTTTATTCCTATAATCAAAGTCTCTAATGAGTTCACCATTTTGAGTAATCACTAATTTATCAAGCTGATTACCATTGCTAATCGATCCAGTATTTACATTCAGAGTTGAATTTCCACACTGCATTTCTATTTGGGACTTCGGTTTGCAATCTATTCTTTCAAAAATAGTTTTGTTTTGTTCATTTCCTTTGATAATATCCCAGTTCCCTAGATAAGTAATTGTAGACCACCAACGAATCATATCTCTTGATAAAAATAAATAGACTGGTCTATTAATTGGCTGAGAATCTGAAATCTTCTTTAAAAAGATTTCATAATCATGTTTAGAATCCCGATAGACCGTTTCTAAATCAGATGAAACTATATAGTTGATAGTATTATACGACTTCTCTATTGATGCGGATGTTAAAGAATTTGCAACTAGATAAGTTTTAGGTGATCTTTGCGACCCCCCATCATGGACTGTACTTAATCCAGAGAAAAAGTTTAACCAGTAACCGTAGTCCCACCAAGTGACTATTACTGATCTTCTATCAAAATTGTTTGACTTAAGAGAATCAAATGCTGTTGTTATTTCTGAGGAAAAAGAAGGTTTTGGAATATATTTTGGTTTACAATTAAAGAACAAATTATTTTCGCACATAGATAATGAGTTTGTAACGCAAATAATAATCAAAAAGATTGTTGTTGATGTAGAAATTAAAAACCTAAAGACATTACTATTTAACCTTTTTAAATTAATAAGTTTTGAAAGAAATAGCATTATGCTTATAAATAAATAGGAAAAACCAAACCAGTAAAGTGGGATGGCATATATTGCAAACCTCTTACCTATAAAGACACTCATTAGTAAAAAAATAATAGCAGAAAATAAAACAACACTTTTTTTAGAATTTAAAAATAAAAAAAATATTAGACCTAAAATTCCCAAAATACCAACCCACTCACTTCCTTCACCAATTACTATTCTGAAGTATTCAAAAAAATCTAGTTTTTGAAGTTCAGTTATGGTTTGAAATGTATCAGGAAATTTTAAAACTTTGGTTGAAGTCTCTGGTGGACTAAAAAGTAAAAATTCACCTATAAAAGAACTAATACTATGTGCGCTTCTCATAACATAAGAAGGGCCGCTAAAGATTAAAAATAGAACTATTTGAGAAATTGAGATTTTAAAACTTGTTTTATAAAGAAATTGCAATAATATAATTGTTAGTACAAATGGGAAAATAAACCCTGGATGTTGGTACCACCAAGTAAACAAAAAATTTATCAAGCCACATAAAGAAATAAAAAATATCTTTAATTTTAAATCATTTGATCTAATAGAGAGAAAAATTAGAGTTAGTATTGAGTAAAAAAAACCAATATTTAAAAGATCTGTGTCAACTCTACCTACAGATGTCCTTACAAAAATGGATTGTGAAAGTGATGCCCCCAAGCCAGTAATTGTTCCTTCAAAACCAAAGCCTAGAACAATAAAAAATAATGTAATTGAAAGTACAGTTAAAAATGCCGTGTATGGTATGATTAAATTTGCTGTTTTTAGGAGGTCACCATTAAAAAGCTTAGAAAAAAAGTTTATTGAAATAGACAATAATGAAATTTCAATAAAACTTGGTTTAGAAAGTTCAGTCTTATTATTTTTATCTCTAAATTCTTTATCATATTCAGGAAAAAATCTCCTTTCATTATAAGAACTTATAGACATACCCACTTTAACTGATTTCGATAAATCCAAAAAATATGGGCCATCTGCAGTTGATAACAAAGGGCTTCCATTAAAAAAAGCTATTTCTTTATTTTGAGACCAAACGTTCCACTGATCATCTCTACTCTTAAATGCTAAAAAACTAACAATTAATGTCAATACAACAATTGTTATTAGCCCTAATAGGCCAAAGTCTCGTTTTTGAAAGCTTTCTAAAAATTTAACCATAAAGTGTACTAGTATTTCACATAGTTTAATTATTAAATTATAGTGGTAAAATCAATTCTCTTTTTGATTCTCCAAGAATTCCTCCAGACCAAAACCAAAAATTATTAATTTCAAATATATTTTTAAATTTTTTAATAAAATCAGATGCAGAACTTTTTGATTTAAAGATACCGAAACATGTGGGTCCAGAACCTGACATTCCATAAGAAATACAATTATTTGTGTTCTCAAATATCTTCAATATTTTTTCTACCTCTGGAACTATTCTAATCGCAGTATCCTTTAGATCATTTCCAATAATTGAAAGTTCTTTTAAGTCATTAAAGTTATCAATTTGCGTTATTAAACTTTCTCGAAAATTTTCTTTAAATTTAAAATTAGTGAAGACTTTTCTTGTGGATAATTGGATATTTGGATTTATTAAGACAACCCCAATATCAAGGTTTTTGCAAAAATTTATTAACGAAATTTTTTCTCCAATACCTTCTGCTAAAAGTGGTTGAGAATATAAACAAGCTGGAATATCTGCTCCAAGTTTTTGTGATAAATTTAAAATTTTACTTACTTTTTCATTTTTATTGTTTTTCAAAAAGTATCTAATGATACTAGCGCTATTTGAAGAGCCACCACCCAGACCTGCCGAGATTGGTATGTTTTTTTCTAGTGTGATTTTAAAACTATCATTTGTTAGTTTATATTTTCTACAAAATTTTAGGGTTTTTAATATTAAATTGTCTTTATCATTGGAATTTATTATTTTTTTAAAAGGTCCAATAATTTTTAGAAAATCACTTGTTTCATTCTCAATAAAGATTCTATCAAATAAATCAAGGAAGACCATGTGTGAAGAAATTAAATGGTAACCATTTTTTAATCGCTCTTTAATTTGTAATGTTAAATTTATTTTTGCGGGTGATAATATCACTGTCTTTTTCAAAAGTTATTGATTAGTTTTCTCTCAATATTTTCTTGTATTTCAGAACTTCCATTTAATGTTAATGCTCTTTTCCAAACTAACTTAGCTTCTTTTAATCTTCCAACTTTAAAATATGCATCACCTAAGTGATCGGTTATTTCCATCTCTTGAGGCTCAAATTCAATAGCTCTCTCCAGATAAACGATTGCTTTTGAATATTGCTCTAATTTAAAGAAAGCCCAACCCAGTGAGTCCAAATAGAACCCATTTTTAGGTTCTTTGCTAACTGCATATTTAATTAAATTAATCCCTTCTTCAAGTCTAATGTTTCTATCAACCAAAGTATATCCAACAAAATTAGATACTTCAGGGTTTTCAGGATAAACTTCCAATAAAACTTTGAATGAATTTATAGCTTCAGCCCATCGTTTAAGAAGAACCAAGTTTAAACTTCTATAATAATGTATTTCAGGTGTATTAATTATGGAATCATCAATTGAGTTAATTATCTTTAATGAGTTTTCATAATCTCCATTTCTTCTATGTATGTTAGAAATTCTCATTAAAGCCTTTGAAGCAAAATTTTCATTTTCTACAAAGTTTTCAATAAGTGATATTGCTAAATTAATATTACCTTTTTGCTCATATAAATATGATTTTTCGAATTCAATGATAATCCATGACGGTGATTTTATTGTTTTTTCATTTAGAATTTCTAGAGATATATCTATTTGATCAACATTAGAAAAAAAGGATGCCAGTATTAGTTTTGATTGATCATTGTTTTTGTCTATATGCAAAGCATACCAGAAGAAAGGTATAGAGTTCAGTAATCCTTGTGATCTTGCAACTATATATCCAGCCTCATAAAATATTTTAGCAAGAAAATATTGAATCTCAGGCCTTTCATTATCCTTTAATGTTTGGATGGATAAATTTAAATCAAGGTTTTTGGGCAGGTTTGTTATTAAAATTTCTTTTGCTTCTTGTTTATCAACTTTTTCATAAACAACTTTAAATATGTCAATAAAGTGACGGGATGGAATTTTACGTATATCTTTTTTAAGAATATTATATCTATGGTTTATTTCTTCAGAATCATTAAAATACGACGATATCACTAAACCTTGAACCTTTAAATAATAAATAATTTCAGGGTTTAATTCATTTTCATTTGAAAAACTGTCTAGATGCATTAAAGCTTTTTCTTTGTCACCTAATACAACGTAATTCCATATATTAATCATTTTAGTAATGAAAATATCATGCTTTTCTATTCCTAAATTATTTGAAACATCTAAAGCGCTTGGCAAATCATTTCGTTTTAATTGTTCAGAAATAGTAGGATATAAAAACGTTTGATCAATGTCATTTGAAAGTAATTCGATATTTGCAACTATTTTTAAAGCATTTTCAACTTTTCCTAAATAAATGTTGGAATTGAATGCATTTTCTAATAATTCCAAACTCTCAAATTTAGAATCTAGTGATAGTCTAGAATACTTAAGTGAGTTGACATAATCACCATTTTTTAATGCAAATATACTTGATAAAAAGTTTCCAATATATAATTGGTCAAATTTTTTTTCATTAAATTTCTCATTTCCAATAAAATCTTTATATCCATTAATACTGTAATCCTGTGAAAACAGATTATTTAATGGATAAATAACAAATATAAATAGTAAAATTACTTTTGAAGTTTTTCTTACCAAAGTTATTAACCTTAATTACATGTTTGGGTAATTAGGACCACTACCACCTTCTGGGGTTATCCAATTTATGTTTTGAGACGGATCCTTTATATCACATGTTTTACAATGAACACAATTTTGAGCATTAATTTGTAAAGCTTTGTTAACCCCTTCACCAACTATTTCATATACCCCAGCTGGGCAATACCTTTGTTCAGGGGAATCATATTCTGTTAAATTATATTCTATAGGGGTTTTCTTGTCATTTAAGACTAAGTGTATAGGCTGATTATCCTCATGATGTGTTCCGGCTAAATAAACAGAATCAGTTCTATTGAAAGAAATTTTATTATCATGCTTTGGATAATCAATTTTTTCAGATTCCTTTGCATTATTTAAAGATAGGTGATCTGGTTTACCGTGCTTTAGTGTATATGGTACTAGAAACCCCAACCCTAGATCATTAAGCCACATATTTAATCCAGCATGGATATTCCCAAGAAATATACCCCACTTTAACCCCGGTTTAACATTTCTTACCTTCCATAAATCTTTCCATATAAAACTATTTTTCCAAGAATTATTATACTCACTGATAAGAGAAGAAGGATTTTCAGGGTTCTTGGAAATTTCTTTAAAGGCGGCTTCAGCAGCAAGCATACCAGATTTCATGGCATTGTGTGTGCCCTTAATTCTTGGTACATTAACAAATCCAGCAGAACAACCTATGAGACACCCTCCTGGGAAGATAAGCTCAGGAATTGATTGCAAGCCTCCTTCGTTAATAGCTCTTGCACCATAAGAGATTCTNTTAGCNTTTTCAAAAAANNNTTTTATTGAAGGGTGAAGCTTAAATCTCTGAAACTCTTCGTATGGAGACAGGTAAGGATTTTTATAATCCAAATTTACAACAAAACCTACGGAAACCTGATTATTTTCTAGATGATACATCCAAGAACCACCTGAAGCTCCCTTAGATAGGGGCCATCCTTGGGTATGTAATACTAAACCTGGCTTGTGGTTTTTTGGATCAATTTCCCAAAGCTCTTTAATTCCAATAGCATATTTTTGTGGACAACTTTCCTTGTCCAATGAAAATTGCTTGATAATTTTTTTAGAGAGGCTACCTCTTACTCCTTCAGCAAAAAAAGTATATTTTCCCCTCAACTCCATACCAGGCATATACCTTTCAGTTTTTTGTCCATCTTTACTGACACCCATATCTCCCGTAATTACGCCTTTAACGACACCCTTATCATCATAGAGAATTTCAGATGCTGAGAAACCAGGATAAATTTCAACACCTAAATTTTCAGCTTGAACGCCTAGCCATCTACAAAGATTTCCTAAACTAATAGCATAATTACCATGATTGTTCATTAATGGTGGAAGTAAGAAAGAAGGAATTTTAAATGACTTATTCTTTGTTAATACTAAAAAATTATCTTCTTTGACTGGAACATTCAATGGAGCATCAAGGTCTTTCCAATTCGGGAATAATTCATCGATTGCAGATGGGTCAAGTACATTTCCAGATAAAATATGTGATCCGACCTCAGCTCCTTTTTCAAGCACACAAACAGAGATGTCAAAGTTATTGTCTTGAGCAAGCTGCTTTAATTTTATCGCGGAACTTAACCCAGCAGGTCCAGCACCTACTATAACAACATCGTATTCCATAAATTCACGTTCCATTATTTCTCCAAACTCTTTCAGAACTATTAAAATAATATTTAATTTATTTTTGCAAATATGCAATTATAAATCAAAACCATATTTACAAATTAATACTATTTACATGGAATTTGACAATAATACATTAAAAGGTCTTTTAGCAAAACTAGAATGGCAACTTAACATGGGTGTAGAAGCTATGATAGAAGAAAAAAATAACAATTATTTTTATCAGGAAAAAACAAAAATTATTAATGAAGATAATACCAAAAAATTAGAAACCTCTCAAAAGTCAAGTTTTTCAAAATTTGATACTGAAACAATTGAAAAGAAAAGTGACCATCGAGAAATGTTAAAAAATTGTTTTACACTTGATGATTTAAAGACTTACATGTTAAATTTTAATGGTTGTGATTTAAAAAAAACTGCTACACAACTAGTTTTTTCAGATGGGAATCCAAAGTCTCAAGTAATGATAATTGGTGAAGCGCCAGGAGCAGAAGAAGATCGAAGAGGAATACCTTTCTGTGGTGCTAGTGGTCAATTACTTGATAAAATGCTAAATTCAATAAGCTTAGACAGAAACAAAGTATATATAACAAATGTAATTCCTTGGAGACCACCTGGAAACAGAACTCCTAATGAAAATGAAATAAGTCTAATGAAGCCTTTTTTAATGAGGCATATTGAAATAGTTTCTCCAAAACTTTTGGTTGCTGTGGGTGGATCTTCTGCGAAAGCAATTTTGAATATTGATGGAGGAATATTGAGACACAGAGGAGTTTGGAAAGAAATTAAATTACGAGACGGTTTGGAGATACCAATTATTGCAACTCTTCACCCAGCTTATTTATTAAGAGCACCAAATCAAAAAAAATTAGCTTGGGAAGACTTAAAATTAATTAGATCAAAACTAGAAGAATTTAACGGCCAATAATATAACATGAATTCTAAATTATTTTTTATTATAATAATAATATTTTGTTCAGCAAAAGTCTATGCATTGGAGGAATTGCCTAAACCTCTAAATGAAAAGGATAAAAATCTCTATATTAAAATTTTTACACTCCAAAAAGAGGGTAATTTTAAAAAATCTGAAGAATTAATTAGTAAATTAGAAAACAATCTTTTACTTGGCAGAGTAAAAGCACAAAAATATCTTCATCCAACTGGATATATATCCAAGTTTTTAGAATTAAAACAATGGCTTGATCACTACAGCGA
>NYVQ01000035.1 GCA_002684695.1 SAR116 cluster bacterium
AAAGACTTTGGCTTCGTCTAAGCTTCAGATTACTAGAGCAGAAATAGCTATTACAAAAAATAAAGAAAAATCAAAGCTTTTGGAATACGATAGAGACTTAAAATTGTCATTCCCTTCATTGACCTTGAAACAAAGAAGAGAAATTCATGGTAAGTACACAGTTTCTGTTGATCAGTTAAATAATGAATATAACAGTTTAAAAAATAAAATAAGAAATTCCATAAATGAAAGAAAAGTTCAACAAAATGAAATTGAATATAAATCTGCTAAAACCGAATTAGATAAATTAATTGAGGGAGGTGACGAAAGTAAAATTAATGAAGCTAAAAAATTACTAGAACTAAGTGAACAGAAACTTTTAGATGGTCAAAAAGAGTTTGAAAAATTTAAAGATACTTTGAAATTAGAGGCTCTAAAATTAAAAAAAGAAAATCTAGTATCAAAAATTAAAGATATGACTAATAAAATCAGTGAGGATGAAAAAAAACTATCTGAAGTAAACAAAAAGGTATTTATTAAAAGTGGCCAAGTGTTTTCAAATGAGTATAAGAAAGTTTTTAATGGGCCATCACCTAAAGAAAAAGACGCACTTTTGAAAAGGATAAAAAAAGGATCATCAAAAAAAGTAAATGTTATTAGTAATAATTTGCTAATTTTAAATGGTGATAAATTAATTACTATACCAATGAAAGACATTATTGGCCAAACTGATGAAGGGTTAAATTCAATAATAATTGCTGCTTTTGACCCAAATAAAAGTCTAAGCGAAATTAAAGATACGTTCAATGATGACTTAAAATCTTCAATTGAAAAATCAAAGGAAAATAATACCAATAAACAAAGTAAAGATGAAACTAAAAATGACACTGAAACACAGTTACCAAAAAATCTTGATGTACGAAAAGTTCAAAATCAGATAAAAAGTGATATTAAAAAAGTTATAAAAACAGAAAAAGCAAAGCAAATTGCAGAAAAAGCTGCTAACCAGGCTTCTAAAGAGCTTAAGGAAGCAAAGGATGCATTAAAAAAAGCTTCTCAATCATTAAAGGAAGAACTAAATAAAGAAGCTTATCAAAAAGCCCTAAAAGCCTTAGAGGATGCAAAAAAAGTTGTTAGTGAAAAGACTATTTTAGCATTGGAAGCTACTTCTAAAGCAGCTCAGGAGGCTGCTGACCATGCTGCAGCAAAACTTCAAGTTGAAACTCAAAAGACAATAAAAAATACAGCGTTAAATGATCTTTTGCAAGCTCAGGCTGTTGCTGATGCAAAAGAGGATGCGCAAAAATTAGCACAAGATCATTTAGATAGTTTAGCTACATTACAAGCTACTGATCCAAACAAGGTGGCTGCACAAAATGACTTAGCTGTAAAAACTGCTGCCAAAAATGCTGCTCTAGCTGAAGAAGATGCAAAAGAAGCAATCTTAAATGAGGCTCAAAATAAACTTAACATTCTAGAGGATGCTAGTAAAAAGGCGGAAAAAGAAAGTAATGAAGCTAATAAATCTAAAAGCCTTGTTGATAGTGATCTAGATAACGCTAACGCTTTAAAGGATAATGCTGAAAATAAAGTGAATGAAAAAAAGAAACTTTGTGTAGCATGTAATTAAAAAATAAAATTTAAATTATTATATTGGAAAAAATAAAAATATATTTATAAGTAAATTTGATAATATAATATTAGAGGAATAAAATGGCAGTTAAAAAGAAAACAGTTAGCAAAGCAAAAAAAACAAATAAAACATTACCACCATCAAAAAAAAATAATACCCAAAAATCAACTAAGTCATTAGGATTTTACGAATGGTTGCATAAATGGGGTATTGGTTAAGTCTAACCTTTTGGCATTCCTGCTTTTTCTAGTCCATCCATAATAATATCTTTGACTATAGTTGGTGCTACTTTTTCATAATCCTTAAGAGTTTTTACATTTGGTCTTAACTCTTGATATTTTGAAAGATATTTTTGTGAAAGCTCCATATTTCCTTTTAGAGCATGTAAACTTGCCATAAATCCATATGCACCTGAAAAACCGGGTGTTCTTTCCAACATATATTCAATATTTTTTATAGCTTCATCAAAATCTTTAAGTCCAATATTTATCAACCACATACCACCAGTAAGATACCTTTCCCTGTCAGGTCCAGAAGGTGTTAGTTCTAAAGCTTTTAATGCATGTTCTTTGGCTTTTTCAAAATCTTTAGTGTTAGTTAAAGCAAGGCCATAGTCGTAATTAGCTGCTGCATGATTGGGGTTTATTTTAACTGCCTTCTCCATTAAGGATAATCTCTTGTCATATTCCTTTTTTAAATTAAAAGATCTACTTAGGACTATTATTGCATCTGGATTATCAGGATCCAAATCAAATGCTTTTTGAGCATTTCTATGATAATTAGCTTCATTCTCTGCTCTTTTATCTTGAAGTTCATGATCAAAAATTTCTGTATAGCCAGAGTAGCACAACAAAACATAAGCATCTGAAATCTTTGAATCTAATTCAATAGATTTGAAGCAATGCTCTCGGATAATTTCATTGCCTTCTCTATTATTATAACAACTTAAAGCTCTTAAATACTCATCCCAAGCATTAATATTTTTTGTTTGTTTTTTAACAACTCTCTTTCCTTCTTGCTCTTTTACTGTTGGCGATACAACTGCAGCAATTGCTGAGGATACTTCATCTTGTACTTCGAAAATATCGTCCAAAGACCTATCCCATTTATTTGACCATAAGTGATGATCTTCGGTTGCATCAATCAGCTGTGCTGTTATTCGAACC
This sequence comes from SAR116 cluster bacterium, assembly GCA_002684695.1. Taxonomy (GTDB): domain Bacteria; phylum Pseudomonadota; class Alphaproteobacteria; order Puniceispirillales. The sequence continues at coordinate 2,779 of NYVQ01000035.1, forward strand.
TTGTTACCACCTTTTCTTACACTTCCCTCAACAACATATCTAACACCAAGCTCTTCTGAAATATCCTTTAGATTTACATTTTTACCTTTATAGGTAAAACTTGAATTTCTAGAAATAACTGGAAATGTTTTCCATAAAGACAAATTTGTAATTATATCTTCAGTTATTCCATCAGCAAAATATTCTTGTTCTTCGTCACCACTCATATTAGTAAAAGGTAAGACAGCGATTGCAGGCGGTTTACTTGAGCCCTCATTATCTTTACTTTCACTTTTACTATCTAAATCTCTTTTTTCTAAATCAGGATCAGATAGATCATAAGCATGAACAGTAGTATTTTTAACTTTTTGTTCACCAAGGTCATTAAAAACGAGTTCTGTCTTTTTATTAACAAAATCAAGTATACTTTTCGAAAGACAAACTCCGTCAGGTTGAGATAATGCTTCTAATCTAGCAGCGACATTAACTCCATCACCGTAAAGATTTTCACCTTCAACAATTACGTCACCCATATTCAAGCCAATCCTAAAGTGCATTTTTGCATCATCTGATACATTTGCATTTCTTTCTTTTACTAAGTTTTGAAATTCTTTTGCGCAAATTACTGCAGATACCGCACTTTGGAATTCTGCTAAAACGCTATCTCCAGCTGTATTAAATACTCTGCCACCATGTTCTTTGAATAAATTATCTAGAATATCTCTACAGGATCTAAAGCTCCGAAGAGTTTCATCCTCATTAATTTCCATCATTTTACTAAAACCAACTACGTCAGTAACAAAGATGACAGCTATTTTTCTTTCAATATCTTTTGACATTATTTTTTAACTTTTAATTTTACAGGTTAGGGTAATCATAATTTAGTAATCAGGTAATATATTTTTTTATAAACTATATTTATTTAAATAATTTTATATCACTTATATAATATTATTTNAAAAAAAAATTACTATTTNTCAAAATAGTANTTTTAGNTTTNAATTTGTNANAAATANATTATTAATATATTTTTTATTTCTNTNTTTTCCAAANGGNTCATNCATTCTTTTTATGTTCCATCCTACATAGGTAAATGATCTTATTAAAATGAAAATATCAAGTAATTCTAAGTTTAANCTTNTAATTGATAAATAACCTTTAANTAATTGATTTTTAATTATTAAAAAATTCTTATCTTCTAAATAATATAACAAAGTTGTAGCTAAATCAAACAACCTAAAGCCGTAACCACTGTCGTCAAAATCAATCAAGCTTACCATATTGTTATTATACAAAACATTGTCTCTAACNGCATCTGCATGAATGAGACCATAATCTAAATTTGTTAAATTATTTTCCAAAATTNCATGACATTTATTTCTCATAAGTATTATCNGTTTTTTTTGATCACCTGTAAGTTTAGGATTACACCAAAATTTATCCCAAAGAGGATAATCTCCTAAAAGACCCTCAACATTCCATTTTCTTCTTTTAAGAGTTTGCTTTTTATTCCATCGATCGGAGAATAAATGTATTTTTGCTAGTTCTTTGCCTAAGTTAAAAAAAACCTTATTNTTCAATAAGAATTTCTCATCAGAATTTANTTTTGTTAGAGGGCTTCCTNTNAGCCAAGTTAANGCAGATACATATTGATCATTTACTTTNTCAATAAATTTTCTATTTACAGATTTTACTGGCTTAGGAACATTTATCNTTTCTTCATTAAGTGCATTTAGCCAAATTAATTCTGAGTTAATCTCTTCCCTAGACGAATAGTTTTTTCTGTGAAACCTTAAAACGAGTTGNAATCCATCATAATTAAAAGTCTTATAAGTTACGTTCTCTCTGAATGCTATTAATTCATATTTATTATTTAAATTCCAAAGAGATAAAGCTTTTTTAAGCTTTTCATTATCAATCATATTGAATTTTTTTTAAGAACCTTATCTAATTTTTCTAAAAGAAAATCAGCATTGCTTTTTGTAAAGGTCATTGGTGGTCGAATTTTTAAAGTATTATAATTTATACCTAGTTTGCTNAGNAAAATTCCNTCATCTTTCATATTGTTAACAATTTTTGTNGTAATTTCTTTAGCTGGNGTTTTATTTTCTTTNTNTTTNACTAATTCAATNCCAAAAAATAGACCNGATCCTCTNANNTCTCCAATTANNTTATGNANTTTNGAAAGCTCTNTTAANCCNTTTANAGCATAACTACCTACTNTATGTGCNTTTTCTAATAGTTTCTCTTCTTTGAGAANTGTNAGAACAGANANAGAAGCAGCGCATGAAACNGGATTNCCTCCAAANGTATTAAAATANCTATAATTATTTCGAAACTCAGCCATGGNATCATAATTTGNTATTACNGCACCAACTGGATGACCATTTGCCATAGGTTTTCCTATNGTAACAATATCTGGTTNTAGACCAATAATTTCATGAGACCACATTTTTTTTCCNAGTCTTCCAAAACCTGGTTGAACCTCNTCAGCAATNATAACTCCATTGTATTTCTTTATCATTTTCTCTGCTGGTTTTANCCAACCATATGGAAGATTNGGGAANCCTTCATTTGCAAAAAAAGGACAAATGATNATACCAGCAAAACCAATTCCTTGATCCTTAAACTCTAATATCTTNTTTTCTATTTCTAATGAAAACTTATTTGAGTATTCTTCNAGATTANTNGCCCCNTGNATTCTATAACTATCTGGNGCNGGAACTCTTTTAAAAAATTTAGATGAAAAGCTNTCAGAAGGGTTTGTATCACTTAACTGTGATACAAGCGCAGTATTNCCATGATAAGTGTGATTAGTAGANATNATACCATGGGNTTTTGTAATTGAATGNGCAATTCTAAGAGCAATNTCATTNGCNTCAGANCCTGTNCANGTCATGATCGCAGTAGTTAAATCATGNACAAAAGTTTTGCTTANTTCATCAATGTAATTAATAATGCCTTCGTGAAGATAGCGTGTATGNGTATTNAANGTAGATGCTTGTTTTGTTATTGCNTCAACAACNTTTGGATGGCAATGACCAACATGCGGAACATTATTGTAGCAATCTAAATATTTTTTTCCATCTTTATCCCAAACCCAAACATCTTTNCCTTTGACTAAATGAACAGGNACATCATAAAAAGTAGGAAGNTTTGGTCCTAAAAACTTTTTTCTTTTTTTTATCAANNNATCTAAATAATTCATATAGTTTTCAAATCTTTATTTTTTGAAAATGTTTTATTAATATAAATAANTATACTTAATATACTATTTTAAAAATAATTTTTAATTTTTTAGGGTTTAAAAATGCCAATTATNAGAGTTGATATGCTTAAAGGCCGTACACAAGAACAAAAAAAAGAACTTGTTAAAGAGTTGACATCTGCATTTAATAANACATGTGGAAGTAATCATGTAGGAATTGATGTTATNATAACAGAAATTGATAANGAAAATTGGAGTATTGGAGGAACATTCTTTTCTGATAAAAAGGAAGAGTANNAGTTTTGANTGGATATGGNTTATACTTTNGATTTATTAAATTTTGAAAAATCAAGTNATGAAGAAAAAAATAAAATTGCATCTAGNTTAGACAAACATCTTTCTCACACTGGATTTTTAATTATAACCAATCATGGTGTTAAAGAAAATATCATTAATAATATCACTAATGTTTTAAATTCATTTTTTCATAAGGATCAATCATTTAAAAATAAATCTATGTCNCCTATAAAAGGTTATCCTTATGGCTATTTTAGTCCAGAAAGTGAAACNTTAGCAAAATCAAAAGGTGTTATCACACCTCCAGATTTAAAAGAAAGTTTTAATGGAGGGCCATTAAAANTACCCAATTATGAAATAAGTAAAGANGCACAAGAATTNTGTTACTTACCAACAATATGGCCTGAAGTACCAAACTTTAAGTTATACTGGGAAGATTACTATTCNGAAATGGANAATCTTTCNAAAAGAATAATGTCAGTATTTGCAATTGCTCTCGACTTGCCTNCAAACTTTTTTGNAAAGTTTATAAATTATCCTATTTCTGCACTTCGGGCATTAAATTATCCACCAATAGAAAAAGAGTTGCTTCCTAACCAGCAAAGNGCAGGCGCACATACAGANTATGGAAGTTTAACTTTATTACGTCCTTTTGATAAAATTGATGGATTNCAGATAAAAGATATGAACAATAAGTGGATAGAAGTNCCAAATATTAANAATTCTTTTATTATAAATATTGGTGATTTAATGGCTCTTTGGACAAATGATCGGTGGACTTCAACCTTGCATAGAGTTATTCCTAAAAATAACAAAACNTCAAGAAAAACACTTGTTTTTTTTCATCAACCAAATTGGGATGCTAANATCAAATGTTTGAGTTCTTGCGTAGATACAGGAGAAAAATATTCAGAAGTTATATCNGGTCCCTACTTACTAGAAAAATTCAATTCAACAATANAGAAGTANTTTATGACAATATATAGTTTTAACAATATATCACCTTCATTACCAGATGGNGATTTTTGGGTTTCTGAAACTGCACAAGTGATTGGCAATGTTAAAATAGGCAATAATACAGGTATTTGGTTTGGAGCTATTTTAAGAGGGGATAATGAACCAATTTCTATTGATGAAGACACTAATATTCAGGAAAATACTGTTATTCATGTAGATAAAGGAGCTTGTGTTAAAATTGGGTCAGGGTGTACTATCGGACACAAATCAATAATACATGGATGCACAATAGGAAATAATACATTAATTGGGATGGGTTCAATAATACTTAATCATGCATCAATTGGAAATAATTGTTTGGTTGGAGCAGGATCACTTGTTACTGAAGGAAAAATATTTCCTGATAATTCTTTAATTATAGGCTCGCCAGCAAAGTTTAAGCGAGAGTTAACAAATGATGAAGTGGAGCAAAACAAATGGTCCGCTCAGCATTATATTAATAATTTTAAGGAATTTAAGAAAAGCTTAAAAAAAATAATTTGAGGAGTGATGTTATGAATATAAAATTAGTTTATTTTAATTTCCCATTTTGGAGAGCTGAAGTGGCCAGAATATCATTATTTATTGGTGATGTTTCATTTGAAGATACAAGGATAACAGGTGATGAGTTTTCATTAATTAAAAAAAGTGGTGAAATGAAGGATGGTACAAAAATTCCTTTTTCTCAAATGCCTGTCCTTATAATTAATGGTAAAACAATTGCTCAAACTGGTGCAATAGCAAGAGTATGTGGAAAGTTAGGTGGTTTATATCCTGAGGATATTATTAAAGCGGGTCAAGTTGACCAAATTATTGATGCAGCAACTGATATAAATGTTCTTATTCGACCATCTATGAGAGAAACTGATCCGGTTAAGAGAAAAGAAATGCGAATAGAATTATCTAAGCATGATTTACCTCGATATTTTGCCTTTTTAGATTATTTGATTCCAGAAAATAATTCTAATTATTTTGTTGGTGATAAAATGTCGATCGCTGACATTGCAATTTGGCGTTTGATTGGGTGGTTATCATCTGGGGTTATAGATGACATTGATCAAAACATTGTAAATAAGTTTACCAAATTAAAAAATCTTTGTTTATTGATAAATAACAATGAAAAAATAAAAGAATGGGTCTCAAAAACGTACAATGAAGTTGATAAAAAAAGAATTGCTGATTTTGAAAAAAATTTAAATTTACCTTCATGAAGTATTTTCTAACTGTTTTATTAGTTTTTATTATAAGCAATCAAGCCTTTGCATATATAAATGAAATTTATGACTGTAAAATGAGAAACTTTATCGGCATTGATAAAGATGGTCTTCCAAAAAAATGGAGGGAGCAAAGATTTTCCTTCAAATGGAAAGATGATTTTACAATTCAATTTGGCAAAGGTGGCTATTTTGATAATTTAACATCAGAGAGAATAGGGTGGTTCAGTGCAAATAAGGACAGTTTCAATATTCATCATGATATTTATATTATGAATTATGCAAATAAATCTTTCTGGTTTTCACATGTAAACCCTGATAGTGGAATTCTTAACATCCATGCTGATTGTAAAAAAAGACAATAGATACAAATGTTTAAAATTAATGTTTAAATATATATATCATTAAACTTTTTATTTAAATATTCCATTAATGGTTCCTCATTAATGTCTTTTTCTATTGCATTTGAAATTATCTTTTCTGGTTTTTCAGTGCTTCCAAAAATATAAATATTTCTTTTAAGCCATTCTAAAACTGTATTAAATTTTCCATGCTCAATTTCCTTTAATGCATTTTTATTTGTATTTATAATTTTCTCATAAAGGCAGCCAGCATAAATGTTGCCTAATGTATATGTTGGAAAATAACCAAATAANCCTGCAGACCAATGAACGTCTTGAAGAAAACCATCCGATAATTCAGTAACATCTCGATTAAAATCTAATTTAAATCGTTCATTCCAAGCTGCTTCAAGATCTTCAACTTGGAGGTTCTCTCTAAATAATTCTTTTTCAAGATCATATCTCATTAGAATATGTAGGTTATAGTTAACNTCATCTGACTCTGTGCGAATAAATGAATTCTTAACATTGTTAACAATTTTATAAAACTCTTCTTCAGATTTAATTCCAAAATCACCAAATTTTATTTTCATTAGGTTAAATAGATAAGAACAAAACTCTCTACTACGACCAAATTGATTTTCAAAGATTCTTGATTGGCTCTCATGAACACCCATAGAAACTCCATGCCCGTTGGGTGTAAAAATAAAACTTTTAGGAATATTTTGTTCGTAGACGGCATGTCCAGTTTCGTGAATTGTTGAATAAAAACAATTGAATGGATCAGCTTTATCTAATCTTGTTGTTATTCTTACATCATTGCCAAGTCCAGTAGAGAATGGATGNTGNGAGATATCAATTCTTCCAATGTTAAAATCATAGCCAAATATTTTTGCTAATTCATTGGAAACTTCNAATTGTATTTTTTCATCAAAGATAAAGTTCAATTCATTNATTTTATTNTTCTTTTCTTGAATTTTTTTACGAAGATTAATTAGATGTTTTCTCAAGTTACTAAAAATCTTATCTAATTTNANAGAAGTCATTCCAGGTTCAAAATCATCTATTAACGCATCATAAAAATTATCAGAAGTAGATATACAACTTGCTTCTTCTCTCTTTAAACGAATAACTTCTCTAAGATATTTAAGAAATTCTTTTGTATCTTTAGTATTTTTTGAATTGACCCATGACATTTGAGACAATGAGGATATTTTTGCTAAATTTGTAGCTAAATCATTGGGTACTTTGGATGCTCTTTCAAAAGATTTTTTTATATGAAAAATATTTGATTTTTGGTCTTTATTTAAATTTTTAATTTCAATACTCTCTAATAATTCACCAATAAGTAAATTCGAGTTTCTATTATGTATTTCACTCTCAATAGAAGCTAAACAGTCTGCTCTTTGCTCTACAGCGCCTTTTGGCATCATGGTTTCCTGATCCCAGGCAATTACACTTGATGCATGGCTTAAAGCTTCAGTTTTTTTTACATAAGATATTAATTTTTCATAATCTGAAGACATATTTTGCTCTAAAAATTATTATNATCTAACACCTAGATCTTTTTTGTTAATTCGTTTTTCGATGTCTGTTGCATAATTCAATGCTAAATTAGATAATTTCAAGCTTATTTTCTTACTCTCACCAATATACAAAAGTGGNTCCATTATTTTTTCAATATCTGAAGGTTTAAAATAGCGTGAAATAGTTTTTTCCTTAATTAAATTTTCTTTAACNCTTTGATTTTTCGAAACTGTTTTTTCAATCTCTAAATGTATNAAGTCATGTGCTTTTTGCCTGCCAATGTGTTTTGATAATTTGTACATTAAATTTTCNGAAGCAATGTAATCTTTTTCAGAAACTAAATTTTTATGCATTTGTTTNGTTTTTATATTNAAATTATCNAGTAAATTATTAAAATTTTCAAATAAGNTTAAAGANATGNGTACGGTCTCTTTTAGTAATTCATCTATGATCTTNTCGTATCTAGCATCTCCTTCATGAGACGGGATCCCTGCTTCTATGCTAATTGATGTCTTTCCGCGAAGTAACGCAGNTTCTTTGATCACATCTAATATCAAAAAAGGGTTTACTTTATGTGGCATTGTTGAGCTTCCAATTTGACCCTTTGTTTGTTTTTCAGAAACCTCATTAATACTTTGTGACATTAGATCGTATATTTCATTAGCAATCTTGCCGATTACAATGCCCTGGAAAGATAATGAAAGTAAGTAATCAATGCTATTTTCAATNGATGTTCTATTGGGAACTAACGAGTTTTTAAAACCTAAGTTCTTAGATAATTGTTTAGTNAATGCCTCTCCTTTACCATCAAAGCCATGCATAGCTCCNACCGCACCTCCAAAATTGAGTGTGAAAATACTACTTTCAGCATCTTTAAACTTTTTATCTAACCTAATTAAGCTTTCTATCCATCCAGAAACTTTAAAACCAAATGTTATTGGGATAGCATTTTGCCCCATAGTTCTTCCAAGCATAGGAGTTTCTGCATATAAATTTGAAAATTGAGATAATTTTCTAAGNGAATAACATAGGCCATTTAANATTAGTCTATGAGCATCTCTAATAATTAAATTTCTTCCTGCATCCAATACATTTCTCGTAGTTCCACCCAAGTGTATTAGACCTGCAGANTGTTCATCACATTTCTTTGCTAATTCCTGAACAATNGATAAAATAAGCCTTTTTGTTTTTTTATTTGATTTCTCAATATTTTTAATTTCTTTATCAGATAAATTAGNATTTTTTAAAATGTTTATAGCAGCTTTTTTTGGGATTATCCCAACTTCAGCTTGAGCTTTTGCTAATTCACCTTCAATAAAAGCATAACTTTTCCATAAATTATCTTTATGAAATATAGAATATGGATTTTTTATTTTTTTTATTNTCGACATATTAAGTATTTATTTTTTATTTATAAAATATATAAAAAATTAAGTTAAATATATTAATTAATTAAAATTATGCCATCTTATTAGAGTTTTTATGAAATTTACAGGAACAAAAGAATATATTTCTACAAAAGATTTAACAATTGCAGTAAATGCTGCAATTACCTTAGAAAGACCNTTGCTGGTTAAGGGAGANCCTGGAACTGGNAAAACAGAATTAGCAAAACAAGTTGCAACTTCTTTAGGGCTTGAAATCTTTGAATGGTCTATAAAATCAACAACTAGAGCTCAGCAAGGCTTATACGAGTATGACGCTGTGAGTAGATTAAGAGATAGTCAAATAGGTGATAAGAATGTTTCTGATATAAAAAGATATATAAAAAAAGGAAAAATATGGAACGCATTTGTAAGTAAAACTAAATCAGTTTTGCTTATTGATGAAATTGATAAAGCTGACGTTGAGTTTCCAAATGATCTACTGCAAGAGTTAGATAAAATGGAATTTTTTGTATANGAAACTGGTGAAGTTATAAAATCCAAAAATAGACCCATAGTAATTATTACATCTAATAATGAAAAGGAACTTCCAGATGCTTTCTTGAGGAGGTGCTTCTTNCATTATATTCAATTTCCTNATAAGGAAACGCTTATTAAAATTGTTAATGTTCACTTTCCAAACATTAAGAAAAATTTGTTAGATAGAGCCCTTCAAAGATTTTTTGAAATTCGTGAAACNCCTGGACTTAAGAAGAAACCATCAACTTCAGAGGTTCTTGATTGGTTAAAATTGCTTTTAACTGAAGATTTAGATCCATCTGAACTAAAGAATGATNGTAAAAATTTGCTTCCAAAACTTCACGGTGCTTTACTTAAAAATGAACAAGATATTCAATTATTTGAGAGATTAGCTTTTATAGCAAGAGGAGAGTAGTTTATCTATGCTTCTTAATTTATTTTCAGAATTAAAAAATTCCAGAGTTCCAGTAAGTANTCGCGAGTATTTAAATCTCTTAGAATGTTTAAATGAAAATGTAATATCTTTTAATGTTGAAGACTTCTATTTTTTATCAAGAGCTTCTTTAGTTAAAAATGAAAAGTACATCGATCGGTTTGATTTGGTATTTTCTAGTGTTTTTAGAGGAATTGAACAAATCCCTATTGATGAATTACTGAGTATGGTTGAAATACCAAATGAGTGGGTTGAAAAACTGTCAGAAAAATTTCTAACCAAAAAGGAAATGGAAGAAATCAAGTCTTTAGGGGGATTTGATAAACTAATGGAAACCTTGAAAAAAAGACTTTCTGAGCAAGANAAAAGACATCAAGGAGGAAGTAAGTGGCTNGGAACTGCTGGTACATCACCCTTTGGTGCTTATGGTTATAANCCTGAAGGAATAAGAATTGGACAAAATGAAAGCAGACATCAAAAGGCCGTTAAAGTCTGGGATAAAAGAGAATTCAAAGATTTAGATGATAAGGCAGAACTTGGAACAAGAGCTATGAAGGTGGCTCTTAAAAGATTAAGGCAATGGGCACGAACAGGTGTATATGAAGAAATTGATTTAGATTCAACTATTAAATCTACAGCAATAAATGGCTTTTTAGATGTCAAAACTCAACCAGAAAAAAATAATGCAGTTAAAGTTTTACTTTTTCTTGATGTTGGAGGGTCTATGGATTCCCATATAAAAAAAGTTGAAGAGTTATTTTCTGCATCAAGCAGTGCATTTAAATATTTAGAATATTTCTATTTTCATAATTGTCTTTACGAAGGTGTTTGGAAAAATAATAGAAGAAGGTGGAATAATCAAATATCTACTAATGATCTCTTTAACACTTTTGGCAAAGAATATAAATGTATTTTTGTTGGTGATGCTTCTATGAGCCCTTATGAGATTTTATACCCTGGTGGTGCTAATGAACATTATAATAAAATATCAGGAAAGGATTGGCTTGAAAGAGCAATTAATCAATGGAGTTCACACATATGGATAAATCCAGTACCTCAAAAATACTGGAATTATACCCAGTCAATAGAAATCATAAATAATATATTTTCTAATAAAATGGTTCCTTTGACTTTAAGTGGCTTAGATAAAGGGATGAAACAATTGATGGTTTAATTATTTGTTTTGGTTAAGCCAGCGTTTAATAAATTTCCGTATAAGGTATCTTTTATCATCCATTTTGCTAGAGATTTGCGTAGATTTAACAATTTAATCAAGTCTATACCAGTATGAAATCCCATTGACTCAATCATATAAACACAATCTTCAGTAGCAATATTACCCGTTGCTCCTGGTGCATATGGACATCCACCTAATCCACCTAAAGATGCATCAAACCTCTTTATTCCTTGATCTATAGCCGATTTCACATTAGCTAATCCCATACCTCTGGTATCGTGAAAGTGGGCTGCTACAGGTATGTTCCCTGATATTTGAAGCAAGTTTTTAAAAATTTGATTTACCTGTTTTGGATTTGCATATCCAACTGTATCGGCAATATTTAATTCATTAGCACCCATAAGGATTAATTTTTCACAAATTTCTATTAATTTATTTTGTTCAACTTTTCCTTGTATTGAGCAACCAAAACTCGTTGCAATTGATGCTGAAATGATAACATCATTTTTCAAACCTCTATTATCTCTCTCTATAATTAAATCTTTAAACATTGATAATGACTTTTGAATTGTAGCGTTTACATTCGATTTATTGTGCATTTCACTTGCAGACAAAACAAAATTTATTTTTTTTGACTTATTGTCTAATGCCACGAGACCACCTTTTAAATTAGGCACTAAAACTGACGGCAAAAAATTTTGGATTTTATTTGCTTCATAAACAATTTTCGTTGCGTCATTAAACTGGGGTAGAATTGTAGGCGGTACAAAAGATGTAACTTCAATCTCCCTAAATCCAGATTTGAATTGCTGTTTAAGCCATTTAATTTTTGTCTCTGTTGAAAGTTTTGTTTTTGATAGTTGAAGACCATCTCTTAATCCAACTTCTCTAATTTGTATAATATCTTTCAAATTTATTTACCCTCAAAATTTGGCTTTCTTTTTTCATTAAATGCAGATACTCCTTCTCGCCTATCTTTAGTAGGGATTGTTCTGTTATAAGCCTCGATTTCAAAAGATAAACCATCAGAAAGACTCATTTGTAATCCTTTGTGGATTGATTGTTTGGCCTGTTTCACTGCTATTGGTGCCTTTGATGAGATTAATTCAGCTATTTCAATTGTTTTATCTAATAAATCTTTTTTAGGAAAAACATCATTTGCCAAGTTCCATTTTACAGCCTCCTGAGCAGAAAAAACTTTGCCAGTTAATATTAATTCTTTTGCACGTCTTTCGCCAATAGCTCTACTTAAATTTTGCGTTCCTCCAGCACCTGGTATTATTCCAAGTTGTAATTCTGGTAGTGAAAATTTTGCATTATCTGAAACAAAAATAAAATCAAGAGCAGCAGCTATCTCACAACCGCCTCCATATGCAGCGCCATTTATTGCTCCAATTATTGGTATTGGGCAATTAATAATTGCTCTAATCATTCTTTCATAAATTAAATGTTGTTTTCCCCAATCTTCATCAGACATGCCATTTCTTTCTTTAAGATCTCCACCAGCACAAAAAGCCCTTTCACCTGCACCAGTTAAAATAATTGATCTAATATTATCTGATGATAAAGATAAATCTTCTATCAATGTTGTTAACTCTTTCGACATTAATGTATTAAAAGCATTGGCAAATTCAGGTCTATTTAGAGTTACTAATAAAATATGATTATTAATAATTTTAGTAATAATTGTTTGATTTTTTCCATTCATAATAACTACACTCAAATTCTTAAATTATGATATATAATTTAATAAGATTAAATATTTTAATATTTTACTTTTTTTTAAATATTAATAAATATTTATTAATATTTAAATTTTTCTAATTGTAAGACATGGGTTTTAAAAACGAATTATCTGATATAACAGTTTTATCTCTAGAACAAGCAGTAGCTGCACCTTACTGCGGTCTTCTTTTAATGGAAGCCGGGGCAAGAGTGATTAAAGTAGAAAGACCTGAAGGTGATTTCGCAAGAGATTATGATAATGGTGCTAATGGAGAAAGTTGTATTTTTGCATGGTTAAATCGAGGAAAAGAGTCAGTATGTTTAAATCTAAAAGAAAAGGATGATTTAAATTTTTTTAAAATTCTTTCTTCGAAATCAGATATATTATTGAGTAATTTAGCTCCAGGTACTTTAGAAAAACTTGGGATATTTATTAATGATCTCAGAGAGGAAAATCCCGGACTAATAACTTGTAAAATTACTGGTTATGGTGAAAGTAATGAGGCGAATAATAAAAAAGCTTATGACTTTTTAGTTCAAGCAGAAAGTGGACTATGTTCTGTTACTGGAACTGAAAATTCACCAGCGAGGGTGGGTATTTCAATCACAGATTTATCGACAGGATTGACTGCTTATTCAGCGATATTAAGGGCATTAATTAAAAGAGGAAAAACTGGTATTGGCATAGATGTTTCTATTTCTATGTTTGATGTTATGGCAGATTGGATGAATATGCCTCTCTTATCTCATAGNTATNTGGGCGGNGCTCCNAAAAGAACAGGNCTAAAGCACGCATTAATTTCTCCATATGGTGCATATAATTGTAAGGATAATGATAAAATTTTATTATCTATACAAAGTAACAGAGAGTTCACAATTTTTTGTAATAACATATTGCATCAACCNAATTTATGCAGAGATCAAAAGTATATTGACAATCCTAACCGTAACAAAAATAAGATTGAATTAGATAAAATTATAAACAAAGTTTTTTCAAAATTGAANGCCTCGGAAGTAGAAATAATGCTAAACAAACACAATATAGCAAATTCAAGATTAAACACAGTGGAAGATTTATCTAATCATAGTCTTATTAATAATGGAGAGGCAATTATTTCAAATGAAATTATTAGAATTGCTAATTTACCAGTTCTTAGTGAAAATAAACAAAATACTAAAGTTCCAAANCTTGGAGAACACACAAAATNTATTAAAAGTGAATTTAACTAAATTACTTATTTTNGAGAACGGTTANTAAAGGAATGAAATGAAATACAAACTAAATCATATCGATATAAGAGAGGCNGTATCAAAACTGTGCCTTAAGTTTGATGGTAAGTATTGGCAAAATTGTGATAGAAATAATAGTTACCCTGAAGAATTTGTTCAAGCATTAACTGATGCTGGATATTTATCTTCACTAATTCCAGAAGAATATGGCGGTCTTGGACTTTCCTTATCAGTTGGAGCATCAATCTTAGAAGAAATTCATAAATCAGGCAGTAATGCTGCTGCCTGTCATGCTCAAATGTACACTATGGGAACTTTACTGAGACATGGTTCAGATGAACAAAAAAAAGAATACCTNCCAAAAATAGCTAATGGGTCAAAAAGATTACAGGCTTTTGGGGTAACTGAACCTACTTCAGGAAGTGATACTACTTCATTAAAGTGNAGTGCTGTTCTTAAAGATGATATTTACTATGTAAATGGTCAAAAAGTTTGGACTAGTAGAGCAGAGTATTCTGATTTAATGCTTTTATTAGTAAGAACATCTCCAAAAGAAAAATCTCAAAAAAGAACTGATGGATTATCAGTTTTTATTGTTGATTTAAATTCTGTTCCTANNGATACAGTTACAATTAAACCAATTCGNACAATGATGAACCATGCTACCACCGAAATATTTTTTGATAATATGCCAGTTCCTGCAAAAAATCTAATTGGAGAAGAGGGGAAGGGGTTTAAATATATTTTATCAGGGATGAATGCAGAAAGAATACTTATTGCTGCTGAGTGTATNGGGGATGCNAAGTGGTTTATCAATAAGGCTTCTAATTATTCATGTGAAAGAAAAATTTTTGATAGACCAATTGGAAAAAATCAAGGAATACAATTTCCTATTGCTCGTTCTTATAGTCAAATGCGATCAGCTGAATTAATGTTAAATGAAGCAATAAGGTTNTTTGATGATGGGGATAATCCAGGAGAAGAAGCTAATTTAGCNAAGCTTTTATGTGCGGATGCACAATGGTCAGCTGCGGAAGCCTGTATACAAACCTTCGGTGGATTTGGCTTTGCTGAGGAATATGACATAGAGAGAAAATANAGGGAAGCTCGTTTATATCAAGTAGCTCCTATTTCAACAAATATGATACTTAGTTATATAGCTGAACATGTTTTAAANATGCCACGTTCATATTAATGCAAAAGGGTAATTTATCTGAGACAATAGCTAATTTTGCTTTTAATTTCTCTAATAAAACAATTCCCTATAGTTCTATTGAAATATTTAAGATTTGCTTAGCTGATTGGGTAAGTTTATTAGTTGCATCAAAGAATAATGAAATTTCAAATATTGTTTTATCATTGCTAGATGACAATATTCAGAATGAAGATGCGTTCGCTATTGGAGCAAAATCATATGTTTCTACAAGAATGGCAGCATTGATTAACGGCACTATTTCACATTCATTAGATTATGATGATACTCATTTTGGATATTTAGGGCACCCAAGTGTAGTTGTTATTCCTGCATCATTAGCAATTTCAGATAAATATAAATTAAATTTTAATCAATTCATGGNTGCATCTATTTTAGGTATGGAAGTTTGTTGTAGATTAGGTATGTGGCTGGGTAGAAAACATTATAGATCAGGCTTCCATATAACATCTACCGCTGGGATTTTTGGAGCAACAATAGGAGTTTCAAAGNTATTGAATTTNTCAAAAAAAGAAATTGTAAATGCTATAGGAATAACTTCATCTCATTCTTCAGGTTTAAAAGAGCAATTTGGTTCTATGGTAAAACCTTATCAAGTTGGCANGGCTTCTTCGTCTTCAATTGAAGCTGTAACGCTTGCCAAAAATGGTTTATTAGCTGCAAGAAGTGCTTTAGATGGANCNCAAGGATTTGGATCAACTCATAATGGAGAATTTAATAAAGATGCCTTTGATTCTCTTGGTCAAAAATTTATTTTTGAAACATTAACACATAAATTCCACGCATGTTGTCATGGTACACATTCAACAATAGAAGCTTTAACACATTTAAGAGATAAATTTAGTATTAAGAGTTATGATATTGTAAATATTAGTATATTTATACACCCTCAGTATATGAAAGTTTGTAATATACTTAATCCTAAAACTGGAATTGAAGCAAAGTTTAGTTATAAGATGATATCAGCAATGGTAATGCATGAAATAAATACATCTAAAATAGAAAGCTTTTCAGANAATTTGAATAAAAATGAAACATTAGTCGAATTTATNAAAATTATCGACATTTATCCGAATGAAAACATNGAAGAAACATCATCTAAAGTTGTCATTAAAACAAAAAGCAATGATGAATTTTCCTATAAATATGATTTAAATGATTTAAAAGATATTGAAAAAAGAAAAAGTAAAATGAAACACAAAACTTCTTCTTTGTTAGGGCATAAAATNTCAGAAAGCCTATGGAAAATGATTAAGAGTGAAGACCTATTGCCTTCAGAATGGATTTGGAATAACTATAATTAAATACCAAATAAATTATGTAAATATATGCATCACGAAATACTAAAAAATAGATATACAATTAAAGCTTTTGAAAATAAGGGTAAGAGACCTGTGGAATTGTCACACCCNTNAAACATGAAACCTCATCCATTGTCATATATGGANTTGCCATATGATCCNGAGTATTTTCTNTANAATGGAAGAATGTCTCCTGAATCTTTAAGTAACGTTAGTCCTGACGAACAATATTGGGCAGCAAGACAAACTGTGATATTTCGAAATACTGGTGAGTTTCCAGTTGAAATTTCAGGTCCAGATGCTGAAAAATTTGCAAATTATATATTTACNAGGGATNTAACTAAAATCAAACCTGGAAGATGTTCTTACCAATTTGCATGTTATCATGATGGTGGAATGATTACTGATGGTGTAATGCTACATCTTAATAGAGAAAAGCTATGGATGGCTCAAGCTGATGGTGAGTTAATTAAATGGTATTTAGCGTTNTCAAATAAATANGATGTTAAAATTAGTGATCCAAATGTTTTTGTAACTCAAATACAAGGCCCAAAATCCATGGAAGTTCTTAGAGATNCAGTAGACGGCAATCTACCTGATAAATGGAATTATTTTGATATAGCTGAGGTGTCTATTTTAGGTGAGCCTCTTATTATTACCAGAACAGGTTTTACCAATGAATTGGGATGGGAGTTTTATCTACNGCCTGAAAATAATGCTGAATTAATTGGGGAGCATATTATGAATGTTGGCAAGGATTATGGTATGATTTTAGCTGGCACCCCTGGTTTTAGAGCAAGACGAATAGAAGCTGGTCTTCTGTCTGCAAATAATGATTTTACAAAAAACACTACGCCTTATGAAGTTGGGTTAGGTAAATTTGTTGATTTGAATAAAGAAGATTTTGTTGGAAAGTCAGCTTTATTAAATGCAGACAAAACAAGTAANATCTGGGGNCTTAAAGTAAAAGGTGGAATTGCTAAAAAGGGTCAAAACATATCTATTAATAATAAAAATGTTGGAACTATAACCTCATCTACTTGGTCACCATATTTAGAATGTGGAGTTTGTATAGCAAGATTAGACTTAGAAACATTAGAAGAGGGTAATTTAGTGGATGTTTTAGGAAATAACGGTGAAAACTTGATAGCAGAAATATCAAAACTGCCAATGTATGACAAAGATGGCCTAATTTTAAGGGGTATAGATAAAAATATTCCCCACAATCCAAATCCATGGTTTAAATAATCAATGTTACACAATTTAAGTATTGAAGAAGAACTTAGAAATTGCTTAAAAAACCATGATGAGTCGTCATGCATTCCTCCAATATGTTACTCTAATGAAAAAATTTTAGAAATTGAAAANGAGATTTTCTTNAAGCAGCAATGGATTTGNATAGGNCATGTAAAGTTTCTTAAAAAAGCAGGTGATTTCATTACAAAAGATATCTTNAATACTCCTGTAATTATTATAAGNGATAAATCACTTCAAATAAGGGTATTTGCAAATGTATGTAAGCACAGATCAGCTAAACTTCTTGAGGGNACTGGAAATACAAAAGGAATTATTTGTCCCTTTCACAGTTGGGCTTACAATTTAGAAGGAAAATTAAAAGGNGTCCCAAATATGAATGATGCTAAACATTTTAATAAAGAAAATCTTTCATTAAAAGAATTTCCTTCTGAAGAAAGACAAGGATTTTGTTTTGTTCATTTTGGAGATAATCCTGAAANATTAGATGACCAAATTGATAATTTTGAAAATATTCACTCAAAATGGCCAATGGAAAGTTTGCTTTCAACAAGAGAAAGAAGCTTTAATGTAAATTGTAATTGGAAAGCATTTTTAGAAGTATTTAACGAATACTATCACCTTCCTTTTGTNCACCCCGAAACTATTGGGGATGTCTATCAGCTACCTAACTTCCCTGACAAAACAAAAGGCTCATTTACTTCACAGTTTGGAAAAACATCTGGTACAGGTGCTCTTCTTGAAAAGGAACAGGAATATGCATTGCCTGAAATGCCAGGATTAAATNCAGACGTTATTAATTCTGTAAGATATACTTGGATTTTTCCCAACCTTACTTTTGCAATTGGGAATGACGCATTATGGATTTACGAGGTTCATCCAATAGGTCCAGAAAGCTGTAAAGTTTTTCAANCAACTTGTTTTCCAGAAACCACAATAAAATTAGATCGTTTTGAAAAGCTTTCAAAGCAGTATTATCATAGAATGGACGCAGCAATTGAAGAAGATATTCCAGCTTTAGAAAACCAGCAGGCTGGATTGAGAAACCCTTATGCTGAACAAGGTAGATTTTCTCCATTGCTTGAGGCTAATGTTGTTTCATTTGCAAACTGGTATGCGAAGAAATTGATAAGTAGCAGTAACTTTAACTNATTTTTAANTTCAAATACATAATTTTAAAGTTCAATAAATTANATTATTGACAAATTTTTTAAATTTCAATTAGCGTATATATTATGAATTTCTTAAATAGAAAAATTAATCCAACTTATAAAAAATCAAGTATTAAACTTGACGGATCACCTAATTTCAATGACAGAGTTGAAATTGGTCCAACTGAGTTAGCTTTTGATGAGTGGGTTAAAGCTGGTATCGAAATACCTAATTTAAAAAAAATGAGAGAATTCAGAGTAAATAGGCTTATTAAAGAATTAAATAAGCGTGACCTCGATGGAGTTTTAGTATTTGACCCNTTAAATATAAGATATATTACNGACACNACAAATATGCAATTATGGAACTCTCATAACCCATTTCGTGCATGTTTTATGTCTAATGAAGGTTACATTATTCTCTGGGACTATAAGGGTCTTAATTTACTATCTTCGTTTAATCCACTTGTGAAAGAAGTTAGAAATTCTGCTTCAATGTTTTACTTTGCTAATGGCGATAAAACAAAATCTGATGCACAAAAATTTGCATTAGAAATTAAAGATATATTAATTGNTAAAAATAAAGGAACGCATCGTTTAGCAGTAGATAAGATACAAATTCATGGACTTAGAGCGCTAGAAAGTCAGGGCCTTGAAATCCATGATGGCNAAGAAGTTATGGAAAGAACAAGATCCATTAAAGGTGAAGAAGAAATTAAAGCTATGAAATGTGCAATACATTCTTGCGAAATGGGAATGTATGAAATGAAGAAGCATTGCCTCCCTGGTAAAACTGAAAATGATATTTGGGCAGTGCTTCACTCTGAAAATATCAAAAGAGGGGGTGAATGGATTGAAACAAGACTTTTAGCNTCAGGGCAAAGAACTAATCCTTGGTTTCAAGAATGTGGCCCAAGAATTATTCAAAATANTGAAATTTTAGCATTTGATACTGACTTAATTGGTTGTTATGGAATATGTGTTGATATATCAAGAACTTGGTTNATTGGAGATAAAGTTAATATTACTCCAAAACAAAAAGAGTTGTACACAGAGGCATACCTTCAAATTAAAGAAAATACTTCAATCATAAAACCTGGGATGAATATTAAAGAATTAGTTTTTGGAGGTAGAGAACTCCCAAAAAAATATGAAGAACTCAGATATAGTTGTAAAATGCATGGAGTTGGTCTCTGTGACGAATGGCCTTTGGTTCAATATCCAATTGACTATGTTGAGGGTGCCTTTGATGCTATTCTTGAGCCTGGAATGGTTTTATGTGTTGAAGCATATATTGGAGAAGAGGGTGGTTTTGAAGGTATAAAACTCGAAGACCAGNTNTTAATTACTGAAACAGGTCATAAAAACTTNACGAACTTTCCGTTTGAAAAAGACTTAATGAACTAATTNCCCAAAAGTTTTGAACNTGCTCCTGTGAGTGCATCAAAAGAAAGTAAAACACATTTATGTCTGTTTTGAAAAGNTTTAACAGAAGAAAAGTTTTGTAGATCTAGAATTGGAACATTATTAGATTTACCATCCAACCACTCTTTTAATTTATTTTTTAANATTATNGTTTTGTTTATATCCAANCCAATTACATTTTTTGATAAAACTCCGCTTGATGCTTCACAAAGAGCACAACCTCTAATCCTATGACCATATTGTGATATTATATGANCTTTATTTATAATTAAATCAATTGTAACTTCATCACCACAAAGTGGNTTTTTTGAAATAAANCTNACATCATTTTNAGGCAATAAGTTTATTTTTCTAGCGTCCCTAGCAAACTCTAAAATTCTTGTTTGGTAAAGATCTTCAAGGGATTTGTCAGCCCCCAAAAAATGCACCATTAATTAGCAGATAAACTGAGCCCAATAAACATGCATATGAAACATATACAGTCCAATGTGCTGTCATATAGACATTTTCTTCAGGAACGTTTTTTGGTAATTCTTTTACTTTTTGTTTAGCCATAGTTTGATAGAGAACTTTATTAGTTACATTATTAAATAAAAATTAAATTAAAATAAAAATTNATTCAATGCTAAATATTTAAAAAAGCAAATAATTACAGACAAGAACAAAACCCAAAGAAAATAAAATTAAAACAGTACTTCTTCCAACTTTAACTGCTGANTTACCAGACTGAATAGAGCTATTTTGTATTTTAAGAAATAAAAATTTTATTAATGTCATTATATTAAAAGAGAGGTTATCCCATATATTAAATANTTTATTTANGAAGAAATTAATAATTCTATAAAATAAGACCCTATAAAACCAATCGCTATTTAATACAGTTGAATTTAATTCTGGTGGGTAAATCTTAAAATGCCATAAGCATATAAAAGCAAAAACCGCAAACATNAGTAATTGAAGTTGTGATACAACATGNCTGAAATCATATGGTTGATAATAAGTGTTGTATGGTAAAATCTGATAAAATAAAGATGGAAATATACCAATTAANATACATAGTAATGAGCTTATCAACATTGCTGCAATCATATTTATTGGTGCTTCTTTAGGCTTTAATCCAGAGTTATGAGCAAAAAATGCAAAAAATGGAATTTTGATACCTGAGTGATGAAGAACTCCAGCTGAAGCAAATAAAAGCATAAAATATATTAATGTTAATCCTTCATATCCTAATGAAGACATTATTAAAGATTTAGCAACAAAACCACTAAATAACGGAAATGCAGANATTGAAACTGCACCAACAATTGAGCAGACAGCAGTAATTGGCATATACTTAAATAGACCACCTAGTTCTGAAGCTTTACATGTTCCAACGCGNTATAAAACTGCGCCCATGCTCATAAATAGNAGTCCTTTATAAATTATATGCGCAAAGGCATGAGCAACTGCTCCATTAATCGCTAATTCAGTGCCAATACCAATTGCAACAACCATAAAGCCTAACTGGTTATTTAAACTAAATGCAAGNACTCTTCTTAAATCATTTTCTATAACTGCAAAGAATATTGGNAAAAAAGTCATTAAAGCACCAATATAAATTAAAACTTCAACTCCTGCNAAAGATCTTGCTAATGCATAGATTGCTAATTTTGTAGTNAACGATGATAATGCTACTGTTCCNACTTCGCTTGCTTCNGGATAAGAATCTTGTAACCAGCCATTTAAAAAAGGAAATGCTGCCTTTATTCCAAAAGCGATAAAAATTANTAAACCTGGTGTTGAATTTATATCTAATTGCTGGAAAATGGCTTCNTCATTACTTTGNAATAATAAAATTGCACCAGACAGCAATAANATACCAGATCCAACTTGAATTATAATATATCTGAAAGCTGACCTGTAAGCCCTTAAAGTATTTCCGCAAAAGATGAGAATAACAGATGTAAATGCTGTGGCTTCCCACCATAAGAAAAGAGTAAATAAGTCGCCAGCATGAAGTGCAGCAATAGAAGCTCCTGCGTAACTCATTATAGCTAATTGCTCTTTCCAATCTTTAATGTGGCTTCCATAAATAATTATTATGAAAGCAGCAATATGAAATACAATNGCAAATGGAAAACTTAAANTATCTGATTGATGTAATATAAAGTTAATATTTTTTAATTGNATAACGANNTGAGTGCCTTCAACAGAAAATAAAGCAAGAGCAGACAAAATTACTAAGAGTACCATATAAATTTGCCTATANAAATGAGGGAATAAGGGTATTAAAAATGCCCCTATAAACATTACCAAACCTGGAGGAATACTATTTATCATAATAATCTTCATCCCTCATGAAAACAGATCTCAAGGCAACACCAACTTTAAATATTANTATGCATGAAATAAATCCAAAAAACGCAGGGAAAAATATAAAATCCTCGTATTTAGTTTCACCATGCCTGTCACCTGCAAATTCTAAGAGTAATAAAATNATNCAGATTAAAAGTGNGATACTATTGGGTATACCAAAACTTTTTACAAATCTTTTGAAAATANTCATATTTTACCAACTATTAAATAGATNAGGTTTAGTAAAGGCTCCACACAAAAAAACAANAAAATTACTAGTAATGCAGAGCAAACAGCTGGCATTACGGTTAAAGGGTGGTGCGATNTTTTAATATCATTACTTCTTTCCATAAAAAAAGCTCTGAAAACAGGGTCTAATAGATAATAGGTATTTAATAGAGTAGAGATAGCCAAAATAAGAATGATTATAGTTAATTCTAATTGAGCAGCGCCTAACAATAAATAAAATTTGCTCCAAGANCCTCCAAAGGGNGGNATGCCAATTATTGATAAAGCTCCAAAAGAGAATGCAATAAATGTTAGTGGCATTTTATAACCAATACCATTCAAATCAGAAATTTTTGTAATTTTAGNAGAGACATAAATTGCACCAGCACAAAAGAAAAGTGTTATCTTGCCTACACCATGCATCATTATGTTTGACACTGAGGCTATTACTGAATAATTGGTTGCTATTGCTCCACCCAGAATTATATAGGATAATTGACTAACGGTTGAATATGCAAGACGNGCTTTTAAATTATCTTGTCTAATAGCNATAATACTTGATANAAATAATGTAATCGTAGAGGCCCAGATTAAAAATATCCCTGAGCCACTGCTGTTCATAAATTCAGTTCCAAAAATATAACATATTATCATTAATATTGAAAAAACACCTGCCTTTACNACAGCTACAGCATGAAGAAGTGCTGAAACAGGTGTTGGAGCTACCATAGCAGCTGGNAACCACCAGTGAAGAGGCATGAGAGCTGCTTTTCCAATTCCAAAAACAAATAAAAATAACAAAACTGATGCATGATTAGGATTAAAATTATTTTGTAAGATCCCTCCATCGGTAAAATTTAGTGTTCCTACGGAGTACCATACCCATATTATTGCTGGCAGGAATAACATTAGTGAAGAACCTACAAGTATACCCAAATATAATCTACTCGCTTTTATAGATTCATCNGTCTCTTTATGAGCCACTAATGGATAAGTTGCGAATGTTAGAAATTCATAAAAAATAAATAGAACTAACAAATTGCTTGACCATGCCACACACAAAGCACCAAAAATAGATAGTGAGTAAAAAACATAAAATCGTGTTTGTTTTTTCTCGTTATTACCTCGCATATACCCNATTGAGTAAATAGCAGCTAAAATCCATAAGCCCGAGCATAGCAATCCAAAAACAGCGCCTAAAGGTGTTACTCTAAAAGAAAGAGATAAGTCATTAAAAATATTTAATAAAATTAAGTTATATTGTGTACCATTTAATATTCCGTTTGTTATATTAATTGTTGCATAAAAAGATATAAAGGCACCAATTACACCAACTGCGTCTCTTAAGTTTTCATTGTTTCTAAATAAATATATAAAAACTGGGGCAATTAATGGCGGTGTTAAAGCAAGTGTAATTAAATTCATTGAATCAAGCATGCTAGACTGCCTTCCAAAAAATTGCTGAAGAAGCATTAAAGGCTGCATTCACTATTGGGTATGCATATATACCAAACAAAATATTAAAAATTGATAAAANTATCAGAGGTATATAAATTTTTGGATCATCTTTTAAATTGATAGCTGTNGTTACTGGCTCTTTCATCCAAATATTCTCTATCATTTTCCAAGCATACCCTAAAGCAAGAAAACTTGTTAAAACAATAATAAACAGAATTGGCCAATTACCATGACTAAACACTGCTTTTAAAAGATANATTTTAGATATAAACCCTATTGTAAGAGGGATCCCAAGCAAACTTAAAATAACTACGGTTATGCAACTTGATGTAATTGGCATTTGTCTTGATAAACCCTGAAGGTCTATAACTTCAATATTTTTTTTAAGCTGTATTGATATAGCACCAACACCCATAAATAGTGCTGCTTTCATCATAGAATGGTTTGCTATATGAATAAAAGATGCCATTANTCCAGATGCTGTGCCAAGTGTAAGACCTATCGTTATATATCCAATTTGTGATAACGATGAAAATGCTAAAAGTTTTCTAATATTTTTTTCAAAAACTGCTCTTATTGTACCAAAGAATATCGCAACTATCGAAGCTGGTAATAAAACCCATTGTAAAATAATAATGGTGAATTCATCAGCATTGAATAATAAAGTAAAAAGAATCCTNGCTAATACATAAAGAGCTGCTTTTGTTGCTGTCGCAGTCAATAAAACAGCTACTGCAGAAGGTGCAAATGTATANGCTGAAGGAAGCCATATATGTAANGGAAAAATAGCAGCTTTTACCATTAACCCAATAATTATAAAGCTTATACCTGCTTTCATNGAATTATTATCTGTNANCTCTGATAATTTTAGNGTTAAATCAGCTATATTTAATGTNCCTGTTATGGAATAAAGTAATCCTACACCAATAACATAGAAAGTAGCTCCTACAGCGCCTATCAATAGATAGTTAAAGGCAGCAGTNAGAGCTCTCTTGTCATTTTTAGAGCCTAAAGCAACTAAAGTTACNGATGACAAAGACGAAATTTCTAAAAAAACAAATAAATTAAANGCATCGCCTGTGGTNACNAANCCNAATAAACCACCTAATGCAAGCAACCACATTCCGTAAACTTTAGATTGTGATTTTTTATTAATTTCACTTTTTAANGATTGAAAAGCATAAACNGTNGCAAATANGCCCATTAAAGATATTAAAACAATCATAAAAGCTGAAGCATCATCAATGATATATTCAATACCNTATGGGGGTAGCCAACCNCCCATGTAGTAATTAATTTTTCCAAATTCAGAAACCANTAAAAATAGTGATACCGANGAGTATAAACAAAATATTGAACCNAATAATGCTATTAACCATGATAAAAAGGGAATAGTTACTAAAACTGCAACTGGGGCAAGGAGAAGAGGGACCACAACTTGNAAGGCAGGTAAACTGTTTTGAAATACCGAAAAATCAATCATTTTGAATTTTCTTCTGTATTAAGTGANGCTATCTCATTTTCTTCGATAGTTCCGTATTCATTTTTAATTCTTAAAATNAAAGCTAATCCAAGAGCNGTAGTAGCAACTCCAACAACAATGGCAGTAAGGATTAAAACATGAGGCAATGGATTTGAGTAAAGTGTATTCTTGTATCCAGTTAAGATAGGTGCTGTNCCACCTTGAACTTTTCCNAGTGAAATATAAAATAAGAATACGCTTGTTTGAAAAATAGTTAGACCTACCATCTTTTTCACTAAATTATGTCTTGAAATAACTATGAATAAACCAGTCATCATTAAAATTATTACAATCCAGTAATTCCATATACCGAGTATTCCGTGTATCATTCACTATCGCCTTTCCAAGATGAAAATAAATGAAATAATATTAGCATAACTCCAGCTACAGTAAGACCAACTCCAAATTCTATCAGTAAAATACCAATATGCTGACCATGTTTCGCATCATGTGCTAAAATACTGTAATTTAAGTATTCAGTGTCAAAATATAAAGAAATTAGACCAACGCCCCCATATAAGAGGACACCTAAAATCATTATAATTATATTAATTTTTTCTGAGACTAGTTTTCTTCCTTCTTTTAATCCAAATATGAGTGAATGCAAAATAAACCCTGCAGCCACTATCACGCCAGCTTGAAAACCACCTCCAGGACCGTAGTCACCGTGAAATTGAACATAAAGGCCAAACAAGATGATTGGCCCAACTATAATTTTTGTGCAAACTCTTAATATTGGATCATCATTCATTTTCGT
>NYVQ01000036.1 GCA_002684695.1 SAR116 cluster bacterium
CATAGGAAAAATGAAAGAAAAAGCTTATAAATTATCAGAAAAGCCAAATTCTTTTTATGCTGATCAATTTGGATCAGAAAATGTTCTTAAAGGGTATATTCCATTAGGCCAAGAAATTAAAAGAAAATTAAATAGTTTTGATGTATTTTGTGCATCAGTTGGAACTGGTGGCGCAATTATGGGAACTTGGGAGGGATTGGATACTTCTTCAGCCAAATTAGTAGCTTTTGAGCCATTACAATCACCTTTTTTAACAACTGGAAAAGGTGGAGCACATAAAGTTGAAGGTATAGGTGTTGGTTTTGAACCACCTTTTATTGATAGAAATAAATTAAATGAAATTTATTGTATTGATCAAGATGATGCGTTTGAAATGTGTAGGAAATTAGCCCAAGCAGAGGGAATTTTCTGTGGCGGGTCAACTGGAATGAATGTTTCTGGTGCGATTGAAATAGCAAAAAAGCTAAAAAAAGGAAGTAGAATAGTTACTCTAGCATGTGACAACGGATTAAAATATTTAAATAGCCATATCTATAGTTAACAAATCCTTTAATTTGATACTTTGAAAAATAAATCTTGAATTATACAATCATTGCCATTTATAGGCGTTAAATCTTGCGGGCATGAAGACATAACGACAATAGTATTCATATAAGCCTTTAATTCAATCTTATCAAAGGGTTTTGCTCTAGGTGCGAGCCACTGAATTTTACCATTTTGATCTACAGGAATATTCATCCAAAGATTTAAAGGTGAGGGAATAGCAGGGGCTCTTTCCCCAATTGCAATTAATGCCATTCTTAGATTGTCAACACAGTTATCGTGATAATCTTTACATCCTAATTCTTGATAACGATGATGATCACAAGAGGCAATCACCGTATCGTGAAAACCTTCTGAAGTGTCCTCGATTATGGTAAACATTTTTTTTCTTGTATTTGATACTAAACTGTCACCATTTTTTGGAAGAATACTTCCAAGAGATGTGTGTAAATGCTCCATTGATAGATGCTCATGTAGATTTTCTGCATTAAAAGCCCAAAAATCACATACTTGTGTACCTGATCGATTTTCTATTTCTATCTTTTGATTTTGTTTCACTCTTACAGCTAAACCACACCTTGCAGGTAATTTGTAGATATAGTTTAACTCTGGAGTTCCATCCTTTGAAATTCCAATCTTTAATGAGTTATTAGTCCCGTCTGGTTTGCCTGGATCAAACATAAATTATATTACTCCTTCTTAAATATGTGGATTTCTATTTTTATATAATTTTAAAAGTTTTTTATTGTGTTCGTTTGCTTTTGGCATATTGCCACTAATATAGAATGGGAATAGCTTTTCATCTTTGCACAACTCGCCAACGCATGAAATGATTGAATTGAGAATAAACGAACCACTAATAGTTGAAAATGGAGATACTTTTTTTAACTCATCAACTTCAACTAAAGCATCACCAGGTGGTCCATGGTTATCAATAAAAATATCAACAATATCATTTAAAATCTTGTTTATATTGGATTTTGGAGCAATTTTAGAATATTCAAGTGAAGCAATCCCTATTGTAAAGCAATTTAATTTTTTTGCATAAAGTGCGGCTTCTAATGGAGCTTGATTGACGCCACTATTAGTGAAAATAACCAATAGATCATTTGATTTTATATCATAATTATTTAAAACAGATGTTGTAATCCCCTCAGTACGTTCTACTTCTGAACTTAGAATAGAGCCCTCATGTAGCATTAATCCTGAAAACAGTATTGGACAAATAGGAGCAAATCCACCAGCCCTAAAATGACCTTCTTCAGCTAGCATATGAGAGTGTCCAGTTCCAAACAAATAAATTATTCCATTACCTTTGTATACTTCGTAAAATTTTTGTGCACTTAGAACTATCTGTTTTTCTTGATATTTTGAAATAAGTTTAATTCTTTTTATCACTTCATTTTTATATTTTTTAATCATATTCATTATTTAAATTGTTAATTTACTGTTTGAATTAGTGAAAATTTTATGTATTAAATGTACTTTCATATAAATACTACAATAATATAAATGGGAGAATTTATGAAAAAACTTTTATCTATTACTATTTTATTCTCATTTCTATTTTCAATAGGAAATGCATTTGCAGGAACTGTTGTTATAGAATCTTGGAGAAATGACGATGCTGATGCATGGAATGAAAAAATTATTCCTGCTTTTAATGCTAAGTATCCAGATATAAAAGTAGTTTTTCAAACAACTATACCTAATCAATATGCAGCTAGTGTAAGTGCAAAGCTTGAAGGAGGAAATGCAGGCGATCTAATTACTTGTATTCCATTTGATCAGTCATTGAAATTGTTCAATAGAGGATGGCTCGCTTCACTAAATGGTCTTAATGGATTAGAAAACTATCCACAAGTTGCAAAAGATGCATGGAGTACTGATGACCAAAGTGATATTTTCTGTGTTCCAATGGCCTCTGTCTCACATGGTTTCATGTATAATAAAGACATATTTAAAGAATTAGGTTTATCAATTCCAAAAACTGAAAGTGAATTTTTTAGCGTTTTAGAAAAAATTAAGTCTGATGGTAATTACACACCTTTAGCTATTGGTACTGCTGATACTTGGGCTATAGCTACAATGGGTTTCCAGAATATTGGACCTAACTACTGGCAAGGTGAAAAAGGAAGAAAAGGTATAATTTCAGGCGATGAAAAATTCACCGACTCTCATTATATAGATCTTTTAAAATCATTAGCTAAGTGGGGTGACTACATGGCTTCAGGTTATCAAGCACAAACTTATCCTGACAGCCAAAATTTGTTTACATTAGGCGATGCTGCTATTTATCCGACTGGTTCATGGGAAATTTTCACTTTTTCACAAAATGCTGATTTTGAGTTTAGTGCATTTCCTCCTTACAAACCAGATGGTCAATCAGAGTGCTTTGTTGATGATCACACAGACATTGGAATTGGTATGAATGCAGCCTCTAAGAATCCTGCAGAATCCAAAATTTTCCTTGAGTGGCTAACATCTGCTGAATTTGCTGAGATTTTTGCAAATGAAGTACCTGGATTTTTCCCTCTTCATACACATTCAATTAATGTAAATGATCCAGTAGCTAAGGAATTTATTAGTTGGAAAGATGATTGTGCGACAACTATTANAAANANTNTNCATATTGTAGGTAGAGGTGAACCTAACCTTGAATCTGTTTTATGGGAAGTTGTTTCAGGTGTTGTAAACGGCACTATGTCTCCTGAGGATGCAGGCGCAAAGGCAGAAGCAAGTCTTGCAAATTGGTANCCTCCACACCAGTAAAAAATAATTATTAATGCGGCGAAATTTTTCGCCGCATTTAAATAAATAATTAAAATGAAGAAAAAATTTCCATTCCATATATTAGTTTTTCTTTTTCCAGCGTGTTTTATTTACACCGTCTTTATGATTTTTCCTCTTTTTGATACAATAAGGATTAGTCTTTATACCCAGAATTTAATGGGTGAGAATATGGATAATTCATCAAGTGTTAGAGCTTTTATAGGTCTCAGAAATTATTATGAATTATTTACAAATGATAATTGGTCATGGCATTTTTGGAATGCTTTNAAAAATAATACATATTTTTTTCTNCTCCATGTTTCAATTCAAACACCCATTGGTCTATTGATAGCAGCTTTTTTATCTTCTAAAGATTTGCGATTTAAGCATACTTACAGGACACTAATATTTTTACCAGCGATGATGTCTATTGTTATTGTGGGCTACTTATTTAATCTTATCTTATCTAATCTATGGGGAATTCCTCAAACNATACTTGGANTTGTNGGCCTAGAACATATTTACCAACCTTGGCTTGGCTTAAAAGGACCAGCACTTATAACAATTTCATTAATNTCAATNTGGCAGTTTGTAGGTATTCCAATGATGTTATTTTACGCAGCTNTNTTGAATATTCCTGATGAAATTCTAGANGCAGCTAAAATAGATGGTTCAGGGCCTATGACNACATTTTGGTTTGTTAAATTTCCTTTAATTCTTCCAACAGTCGGTCTGATGGTGATTTTAACTTATGTTGGAAACTATAATGCGTTTGACCTAATATTTGCAATGAAGAGTTTGTATGCTGGACCTGAGTATTCTACAGANCTTATGGGGACATTTTTTTANAGGACNTTTTTTGGTTTTCAAATGCAACTTGGNAANCCAACAATGGGAGCAACAGTAGCCTCAACAACATTTGGTATCATTTTATTAGGTGTTTTNATTTATNTATTTGCATTTCAGCAAAGAGTAACGAGGTATCAGTACTAATGAATAATATGAAGGAAAAATACAATCATCTTATAATGCATGTNGTATTAATTTTTTANACGCTTATATGTTTGTTTCCAGTATATTTATTGATAAATAATTCATTTAAAAAAAGAAGAGCAATATTTAAAGAGCCTCTATCTCTGCCATCTGAAGAAACTTTTAGTTTAATTGGTTTTACTAAAATGTTTTCTAGAGTTGATTTTTCAATTTATTTTTATAATTCAACTTTTGTAACCCTGACAACTTTATTTTTAGTACTNCTTTTTGGAGCAATGGCTGCTTGGGCACTTTCAGAGTATAAGTTTAGAGGTAATACTATGTTAGGTTTGTATTTGGCTTTTGGAATAATGCTACCTATTAAGCTNGGCACNGTAAGCATACTTCAACTTCTTAGTTCTATGAACTTAGTTAACACTTTAACNGGNTTGGTNATTGTNTATACAGCTCAAAGTTTACCNTTAGCTATATGGATACTTTCTGAGTTTATGAAACAAGTTAACCAAGAATTAAAAGAGGCTGCNAGATGCGATGGTGTAAATGAGTATCAATTATTTTTTTATATCATTTTACCATTAATGCGACCACCTCTGGCAACAGTTGCTGTATTTACAATGGTTCCAGTTTGGAATGATTTATGGTGGCCACTTGTTCTNGCTCCGACAGGTGGTAAGCAGACTGTCATTCTTGGAATGCAACAATATATTGGCCAGTATGTNACAAANTGGAATGCNGTNTTTGCNTCNNTNACTACNGCGCTNATACCAATATTAATNTTTTATATGATTTTCTCACGCCAATTAATTAGNAGNATNACTTCAGGTGCNGTAAAGTAATAGTNAAANTTATTNANAATGNANATTTTAANGAAAATTAAATCAAAATTAATAGTTTCTTGCCAACCAGTAGTTGGTGGACCACTTGATAATGAAAGCTCTATATTGTCTATTGCAGAAGCCTCAATAGAGGGTGGTGCAGCCGGTTTAAGAATTAATGATAAAAAAAATGTCTATAATGTAAAAAAAAAGATAAATGTTCCTGTAATTGGAATTAAAAAAAGAACAATACAGAATAGTAGTGTTATTATTACCCCTTTAGAGGAAGATATTAAATCATTAGCAAATAGTGGTGCCGATATTATTGCTTTTGATGCAACCTTTAGGAAAAGACCTGTTGAAATTGCAAGATTAATAGATCTAATTCATAATGAAAATTGTATTGCAATGGCTGATTGTTCAAACATTCATGAGGCACTAAATGCATCAAACTTAGGTGCTGATATTGTTGCTTCTACACTTTCCGGTTATACAACAAAAATAACGCCTAAAAACCCTGATTTTAAAATGATTTCTGAATATGCAAATACTAATCATCAAAATCCTATAATTGCAGAAGGTAGAATTAATACTCCTTATCAAGCGCTTAAGGCGATTAAATTAGGTGCGCACGCAGTTGTGGTTGGCACTGCAATTAATAGAGTTGAGATTATAACAAGTTGGTTTGCAAATGGTATTAGACATGAAAGATAAAAATTTTATTGCAGTCGATATTGGTGGGACAAAGATTTCTATTGTTTTATTCAGGAATGATAAAATTGTAAATCAAGTTAAACTTCAAACCAATCCAATCAATAAACCAACTACTAATAAACCTAAACTAATAGCTGATAACATTATAAATGGAATACTTAATTTGGGTGCACCAGCTGATCAAATTGGAATTGCTACAACAGGAGTGATTAATGATGGTAATTGGTCAGTATTAAATAAAAAGATACTAGGGGAATTCAATAAATTTCCTTTATGTAATTATATTGAAAGTAAGCTCAATACGCCAGTTTTTGCAATTAGTGATACTGAAGCTGCTGCTTTAGGGGAGTTCAAATTTGGTGCTGGAGTTGAATTATCAGAGTTTTTTTATATAACAGTATCGACGGGAGTTGGAGGCGGTATGGTTCTTAATAATCAGTTATATAGAAAGTCTCCAAATTTAGCTGGAGCATTTGGACATATGGTGATTGTACAAAATGGCAAATTATGTGGTTGTGGAAGAAAAGGATGTATTGAGGCTTATTCTTCTGGAACAGCTTTGAAGCAAATGCTTGAGCATTCTGAATATAAAGACCTATCAGTGAAGGATATTTTATTAACAAAAAGTGATCAAATCTGGGTTATGGATTTAATTAAAGAGGCTGCGATTTATCTGTCTGAAGGAATTGTAAATGTGAATTCCCTTCTTGGTATTAAAAATTTTATTATTGGAGGAAGTATTGGTCTTAATGAGAATTTTTTTAATGAAATAAAAAATCAGACAAGTTTGATAACATCAGATAAAATTAATCTTAAAAAGGCTGAACTTCAAAATAATACTGAGGTATTTGGATGTCTTGCATATTCATCAGAGCATCGAGAGGCTTATATTTAAATGGACAGTATTAAAGGAAAAATAGTTCTAAAGAATGAAATTATATCAGGAAATTTAATATTCAATAACAAGATAATTGAAGTTTCTGATGTAAAGAACTCTAATAACGATAACTATATTATTCCTGGATATATTGATCTTCATTGTCATGGAGGTCGAGGATATGACACAATGGACGGTTTACAATCGATTTCTAAATTATCTCAATACCATCTGGAAAATGGGACTACCACGATATTCCCAACAACTGTTACAGCTTCTTTAAATGATACATTTAATGCAATGAAAGGCCTTAATAAATTTATTAAAAAAAACAAATTGAAGATTAATATTGAAGGTGTTCACCTTGAAGGTCCTTTCATAAACCCTAACAAGCTAGGAGCCCAGCCTCCTTTTGCTCAAAGTCCCAATTTAGACTTTATAAATGAAATACAAAAAGAAGCGCCAATTAAAATAATGACTATAGCTCCTGAAATTTTAGGTGGCCTTGATTTTATTGATACACTAATACAGTACGGAATAAAACCTCAACTTGGGCATTCACTTGCTTCAATGGATTTATGTAATCTATCTATTGATAGGGGTGTTGAAAGCTTTACTCATCTTTATAATGCTATGTCTGGTTTTGATCATAGGAAGCCTGGTGCAGTTGCCTCTGCCTTCGCCAACTTAAATTATTCAGAAATCATATGTGATTTAGTTCACGTTCATTCAGATATGATTAAACTTGCATATAAAAATATTAAAAACATTTACGTAATAACGGATTGCATATCTGCTTCTGGTATGAAAGATGGGGAATATAATTTAGGCATAAATAAAGTTTATAAAGAAGGTAATGTTGTTAAATTAAATGATAATACTTTGGGGGGAAGTGTTTTAACGATGCACCAAGCTTTTAAAAATTTAATTAAAATTGGGTTTTCAATTTTAGAGGCAGTAAAATTGACCTCATCAAATGCAGCTAAATATTTGAATAGAAGTGATATAGGAAGTTTAAAAGTAGGGAACCGAGCTAATTTTTTAGTTCTTGATAAAGGTCTAAAGCTATCAAGTGTTTATTTAAATGGAAATAAAGTTTATGGTTAATAGTAAAGTTTTAGAAGAAGCGAATAATATTCCCCACATAATTGAAAATTTTAATTTAGAAGATAAAAATAAATATAATCAAGTTTCTAATTTAATAAATAATAAAAAAATAAAGCACGTTGTAACTATTGCTAGAGGGTCGTCAGACAGTGTTGCTTTATTTGCTTCATACTTAATTGCAAAAACTTTAGGAATAACAACATATAGTCTTCCACCTTCAATAATTACTTTAGAGAAGTCAAAATTTGATTTTTCAAGTACTCTAGTAATTATAATTTCTCAATCTGGTTTAAGTGATGATCTTATTCAATGCTCAAATGAATGTGTGAAAATGGGCGCACAAATATTGGTGATTACAAATAATTCTGCTAGTCCAATTGTTAATAATGCTGATTTTTTCTTTGATATAAATGCAAGAAAAGAAGTTAGTGTAGCAGCAACTAAAACTTATATTTTATCATTGATTAATATAATAAAACTTGTTGCCATTGCTTCTGATCAAAAGTCTATTCTAAATCATTTAAATAACCTACCTGAATACATTCATAGTGATAGATCAAATGAATGGGATCCTAAAATAATAGATAATAATATATCAAAAGGATTTATTATTAGCAGGGGACTAGGCTATGCACTTTCAACTGAAATTTCATTAAAATTTAAGGAACTGGCACTTGAATTAGTTGAACCATTTAGTAGTGCTGAAGTTATGCATGGCCCTAAAACTTTAATAGATGATACTTTGAAACTTTTTGTTCTTTCTTTAGGTGATTTATCTGGTAAAGCTGTCAGAGATGATATTAATTTTTTTGAAACAATTTCAGAAAAAATTTATATTATAAATAACGGTGATTATCAAAAAAATCACTTTCAATTTAAAAGCGTAAATATAGCAGAAATAGACTCAATTTTATTAATGGCNAAATTTTACCCAATGATTGTTANATATTCAATTTTNAAAGGTNTGAACCCAGANAAGCCAAGATATTTATCTAAAATTACAAAAACTTTATAAANNTCAAATATTACAGTAAATCATTGATATCTTCTGTCCAATCTGNATGATNATGTTTTTCCCAGTATAAGTCTATTATTGTTTGAGTAATNTCTCCNACTTTTCCATTNCCAACAACTTTTCCATCAATTTTTGTAATTGGTATTATGCCNCCAGCAGTTGACGTTGCAAAAGCTTCTTCTGAATTTTTGAATTCTTCAGTTGAAATGGATTTTTTAGTTACAGGAATATTNATTTCCATTGCTAAGTCAATTGCAGTTTGTCTAGTTACACCCTCTAAAACTCCTTTATCAGGTGTTANTAATTTATTNGAACTTACTGAAAATATATTAAATCCTGGACCNTCCAGAACATTNCTTTTCTCATCAATCAATACAGCTGTGTAATGACCTCTGTCATATGCNTCATACATNCCATTNACTAAATCTAACCAGTGATAGTTTTTTACTCTTGGATCNACNGAATCTGGNGAAATTCTCTTAATTTTACTTATTGCTAAATCCATNCCTNTATTGATTTTTTTNGGTTCTAAAATCCAACCAAATGGAATGGCAAAAGCNATAAANCTTGGNACTGATTTTCTTGGNTCTCTATCAAAAGTGGGAGANATGCCTCTTGTTTGAATCATTTCAACATAAGAATTTTCAAAACCAGCTTTTTTAACGCACCCTGCAAGAATGCNTTTTAANTCGCTCCTTTTTATTTTACATGGCATCCGAAGTTTTNTAGTAGAAGCATAAAATCTATCAATATGATGATCTAATCTAAAAAANCTTTTATTCCAAACATGAACAACATCATAAGTTGCATCTGAACGTAAAAATCCCCAATCCAGCACAGAAATTTTTGCTTCTGAAATATCAATGAATTGTCCATTCATCCAAGCTGCACCTTTAGGAAATTTTTCTTTCAATTTTAGCCTTTCACAAATAATAAANTTTGATTACATATAACATTATAAATNAAAAATTCANATTTAGGAGCTTTAAATGGATCCAATACAAAGACANACTTTACAAATAAATACTTTTTACTACATGATGATAATTTTATCTATTCTTACAGTTACTCATATTTCAATGACTGTAACAATAGTTTTTGGTGATTTAACAGGAAAAGAACTTGTTGTTTCAGGCACATTAGTAGCCTTAACGTTAATAGGATCTTTTGGATTNATACGCGTAACCAAAAATTTTAAATTATTGCTTCTTGAAATGGATGAAAAGTTAGCAAATACAAACTTTGGAAAAGAAACAAAAGACATTCCTGTTGATAGATTAGGAGTTGTTTTTGCTGGTTTATTTTTANTTAATGCTGTTATTCAATTAACAAATATTTACAGTTAAATAACTACGAAGTGGACGAATTTTTGTCCACTTCGTAGTAGNTATATATTTNATTTTTCATCTTCTTCATTAAGTTCATCATCAAATTTATTAATTTCCATTCTATATACAATCATATTGATTATAATTTGAAAGAAGTATCCATATAAAACNGTCAGAAGTGCTACACCNAAAGCAGGGCCAAATACTTCTTCTGAAAAAATCATATTATTAGAAGCCATAAAAATTATTCCGATAATAAANCCTATCCATCCCATCCTTACAGCACCAAAGCCAAAATTATCTAATCTATCAATTGNATCNCCACCAGCTGCAAACGAGTATAATAGAGCGCCAACAATTACTAATAATAATGAAGGGGCATCTAAAAACATATTAANATCAGAAATAGTGAGTATAGTTCCTANAATTAATCCTATAAGAAGAATTACACCTGTAAACAAACTAATCATTGTTATACCTTTCTAGTAAAGTTTTATTTATAAATAAATTAAATTCATTACAATTTTTTTGTTAATTAAGATATAGATTTTAAAANTAATTTTTTTTTATTGAAATTTGAAAATATTTTTAGAAAAACCATCAATATTTTTTATTGCAATTACTCTTATTTTAGGTGCTGCATGCCTTGGNATTAGTCCCTTACTTGTAAGNGTNAGTGAGGTTGGACCAACATCATCAGCCTTTTGGCGATCAAGTTTAGCTATACCATTGATATTAATTNTGGTTAAAATCTTAAAAATTAAAATTGAATATAAAACAGAAAAAACCAANTATNTTCTTCTTGCATTACCAGGCATTTTTTTAGGGATTGACCANGCAGCTTGGCATCATGGTATAATGCTCACNACAATAGCTAATTCAACATTNTTTGCTTCAATGGCTCCAGTTTTTGTTGTTATATATGGTTACTTATTTTTTTCAAAAACAATTACAAGAAAGTTTTTANTGGGCTTAATAGCATCTATNTTTGGAGCAACATTACTAATGTATAGCTCNTTAGAGTTAAGTNTTAAAAATTTACATGGTGATTTTTGGTCTTTGTTAGCTGGTGCCTTTTATGCGGCNTACTTAATGTCAACNGGTNCTTTAAGNGATAAAAGTCTNAATATTTATATTATATTTTTATTTGGAACATTATTTAGCGCNTTNACATTATTTATTATTATGTTGTTTTCAANTGAAGTNTTTATTCCTATTTCTATAAANGGGTGGNTAANTATATTTGCTTTAGCNTTTATTAGTCAATTCGTTGGTATTGGTTTAATTACATGGGCATTAGGCAAAGTTAAAACAGGTCTAGCGTCGTTAACTCTTATGAGCGAGCCTGTTACAGCTTCGCTTTTAGCATGGGTTTTGTTAGGGGAAAATTTAACACAAATTCAACTTTTAGGTGGTATTGTTGTCCTAATTGGAATCATTTACGCTCAAAGCTCAACTGAGCTAAAGCATTAATTACTCAGCTAGCTCTGCAGCCCTTATTAAAGCTTTTGCCTTATTCCTAGTTTCTAATTCTTCCCCTTCATTAGTGCTGTCATGAACTATGCCTCCACCGGCCTGAACATATAACTTTTCATCTTTAATTATTCCAGTCCTCAGAGCAATACATGTATCTAAGTCACCAGCAGCACTAAAGTATCCAACTGCACCTGAATAAATTCCTCGTCTTTCTGTTTCTAATTCTTCTATAATTTCCATAGCTCTGATTTTAGGAGCGCCACTTACTGTTCCAGCTGGGAAACCAGCTATTAGGGCATCTAAACTATCAAGTTCATTTCTTAACTCACCTTTAACTTCAGATTCTATATGCATCACATGTGAGTACATTTCTACACTGAAACTTTCAGAAACTTCGACTGTTCCTGGCTTTGAAACTCTTCCAACGTCATTTCTTCCCAAATCTAAAAGCATTAAATGCTCTGCTCTTTCTTTTGGATCTTCAAGTAACTCATTTTTGAGTCTGGAATCCTCTTCCTTATTATTTCCTCTAGGCCTTGTTCCTGCAATAGGTCTAATAGTACATTCATTATTTCTTAATCTCACAAGTATTTCTGGCGAAGACCCAACTACAAAGAAATCACCAAAATTAAAATGAAATAGAAAAGGTGATGGATTTAACCTTCTTAGAGATCTGTAAAATGAAATTGATGATTTCTTAAATGGAACTTCAAATCTTTGAGAGAGAACAACTTGGTACACATCTCCCGATTTTATGTATTCCTTAGCTTTTTCCACTGAATTAAAAAACTCAGATTTTTTAAGGTTACTAGGTGCGTTGTTATCTTGTTTTAATTCTTTTTGAACAGGAAGATTCGAATGATCTAATCCCATATTCAATTCACCAACAGCATTAGTAATAATTTTTTGTCCATTTTCCCATGCTTCTTGGGCAGTTAAATTACTAGTTGGTCTTATAGGAGTTATAAGAATAAATTCATCTTTTAGCCTATCAAAAATACAAATTAATGAAGGTCTAATTAAAATAGTCTCTGGTAAATTAAGTGGGTCAGAGTTCTTAATTTTGATATTTTCAAAATATGAAATCATGTCGTAACCAATATAACCAAATAATCCTGCAGATAATGGAGGCAAATTTTTGGGAATTTCTATCGTGGAATCATTAATTAAACTCCTTAATGAATTTAAAGGTTGTTCCTTATTTTTTACAAATTTTACATTGTTGTTTTTTGGAATAGCTGTTTCAGATAATCCGTTTTTACATCTCCAAATAAGATCAGGGTTAATTCCTATTGCAGAGTATCTACCTCTATTTTCTCCACCTTCAACAGACTCTAATAAAAAATTGTAATTCCTATTTTTTGTTAATTTTATTAGTGCTGAAACAGGAGTTTCTAAATCAGCAACTATGAATTTCCATAAAAGTTGCGGTTTTCCAGAATTATAACATTCAATAAATTTTTTTGAAATATCATTCATTTATTGAGATGTCAGACCCAAAGCCTGTAAGATTAAATTCCTATTGACCTCTAATTTATGTTGCTCACCTAATTTAGAAATTAGAGCGCTATTTAGATCATTGATTAAAGATTGGTTAAATGGAGTAGATAGTATTTCTGCTAAATTTTTTACTTCCTGTAAAGATGGCTGTGAAACCTTATCAAATCTTACTACTGAAATTCCTAAATCAGTTACAGCAATTTGTTTTTCACCAATCTTATTAATTCCAAAAAGTGTTTTGATAATCTGTGGTCTCGCATAAGCAGCATCATTTTGAGAAGCACTTATTACTTCTGAAACTTTCATCTGATTTTCATTAGCAAAATTTATTAAGTCAGGCGCAGCAGATAATTCACCGGCTAAATTGAGTGTAATCTCGATAGCTTGTGTCTGCTTCCATGTATTT
Organism: SAR116 cluster bacterium; assembly: GCA_002684695.1. Classification (GTDB taxonomy): domain Bacteria; phylum Pseudomonadota; class Alphaproteobacteria; order Puniceispirillales. The sequence continues at coordinate 13,547 of NYVQ01000036.1, forward strand.
TTAAGCTTTGTTTTGATTTCTTCAAAGTCAGGCAAAAATTCATTTATTTCATCTTTTACTACCAACGCAAAAAATTTCCCATCAGTGGTCTCATTAATAGAAATTTCATTAGGATTATCTTCCCACAACACTTCTAAAAATGTTGGATCTCTAAATAATAAATTTTCAGGCTGAGTTTTATTTTGATTTAATCCTTCTCTATCAATTTCTTCAGTTAGTTGAATATCTATACTTTTTTGCTTTGCAACTTCATCAATGCTTGACCCAGATGAAAACTCATCATCAGCAAAGTTTGCAATATCGTAAACCAAATCAGTAGCCCTTTCTAATTTAACATCATTTTTTAGTTTTACTTTGATTTGATCAAAATTTGGTGTTATTGCAGGGATAATTTTGTCCAATTTTATAACATGATATCCAAGGTCACTTTTTATTATTGAGCTAATTTCATTTACATTTAATCTAAAAACTTCATTGCCGATTTCTTCTATTAAGTCTGATTTCTTTAAGTCATTAATGACTGTATTTTGATTATCAAAATCTTCTTTAACAATATTTTCAAATTCATCGCCATTTTTAATCCTTTCAATAATTTCATTGGCATCATTTTCGTTGTCCAAAATTAATTGATTAATTGACCTTGTTTCTTCTTGAACATAGTCGGACCGTCTAATATCAAATTCATCAATTAGTTCTATTTCACTTATCTCAATTTGATCAGTATAATCTTTTGGGTCTAAGTAAAAGTATTTTCCAATTCTTCTTGTTGGCTCAATCCAAGATTTACTTGTGTTATCATAAAACTTTCTAAGCTCACTATCAGTTGGTTCATTAATTTCTGATAATGGAGTTAAACTCAAATCTATAATTGTGCCATCTCTTTTCTCTAAATTTTTTGAAGCAATCTTTTTTATAATACCTTCTGAAAATTTTGCTGATTCAGTGATTGTTCTAGTTATTTGATCTTTTATGATATCTCTTCCGAGTAATTCTAGATACTTTTCCTCTGACAATCCTGAACCAAGTAATGATGTTTGAAATTTAACTCCACTAAATTGTCCATTCTCATCATGAAATCTTTTGTTTTCAATGATAGATTTTTTTAAATACTCCCTTGTTACTGTAATGCCTTTAGAATTAGCCTCTTCCATAATAATTACTTCATTTGATAGAAATGAAATTAACAAATCTAAATAGCCATTTTCAACAGCTTCATTTACAGTTAAATTTGGCGCAACTTCAGCCCTTAGCTTATTAAATTGAGTTGCAATTTCCTGTATATCAATGCTCGTATCACCTGCTTTAATATAATCCTGATTAAACTGAAGAGACGGCACGAAACTCCCTAATCCTAGTCCAGCAAAAGCGATTAATACAATAACCAAAAATACTTTTGCTATGGGATGTTTTGAATGTTTTCTCAAAGATTTAAGCATATTACTGATACCTTTATTATATTTTAAACTACTATTTAATACTCTGGAGGTTGTACTGCAAATCAAAAATGACTAAAAACAGTTAAATTTCGATATTAACAGGACAAATAAATGATTATAGCAGCAAACTGGAAAATGAATTGTCTAAAAAAAGATGCTGATACTTTAATTAATGAACTAATTAAATCAGATAACCTTTTCAAAAAATCTAAAGTTATCATTTTTCCATCATATTCACTTTTAACACATGTGTATTCGAAAATCCATTCTTCTAATATCAAATTAGGAGCTCAGGACTGTTCACTTTTTGATCATGGAGCATTTACAGGCCAGGTTTCAGTTGAAATGATAATTGATGCTGGTTGTGAGTATGTAATTTTAGGGCATTCTGAAAGGAGAGTAATGTGTAAAGAAACTTCAGAAGAAGTTTCAAAAAAATTGTTTAAATCTTTTTCTTTAGGGTTAAATACTATCATATGCGTTGGAGAAAACCTTCAAGATAGAGAGGATGAAACTTACTTATCAGTTTTAAAAAATCAAATTAAATTGTCTTTATCAAATTTTGATAAATTTGATTTTAACTCCTCGAATAACAAATTAATAATTGCTTATGAACCCATTTGGGCAATAGGAACGGGAAAAGTAGCAACCGAAGAAAAAATAAATGAAGTTCATGTGTTTATTAAAAATTTTATTAAAGATCATTTTAAAACAAAAATTGATGTACCTGTTATTTATGGTGGATCAGTTAATGAAGATAATTCAAATGATATTTTCAAAATAGATAATGTTGATGGTGTTTTGGTAGGTGGGGCAAGTTTAAAACCAAGAACCTTTTTAAAAATAATTAAGAACTCAACTTAACTTAACAATTACTAAAAATTAAACTTGTAAAAATTTAATATAATTTATATATACGAACAAAAGGACATTTATTAATGACAACGGTTATTTTAATAATACATATTATAATATCAATATCAATTGTAGGCCTTGTTCTCATGCAAAGAAGTGAGGGAGGTGGCCTAGGTATTGGTGGTGGGAATAATTTTATGTCTGCTAGAGGGACAGCTGATCTTTTAACAAGGGCTACAACAATTCTTGCAGTTGCCTTTTTTTGCACTTCTATCTTGCTTGCTATGCTTGCAGGATATGGGAAAAAAAGCACTTCAATTATTGATGAAGTAAAGCAAGAAAGCATTACAGAAACAGAAAATAAGAATAATTCTACACCTTCCGTTCCAACTAATAATTAATTTTTATAATATCATAATAAAACTAGTAAAATATTTTTTACCATTGTATAAAAATAAACCATGCCAAATTTTATTTTTATAACTGGTGGTGTGGTTTCATCTTTAGGTAAAGGGCTTGCTTCAGCCGCTTTGGGAGCGCTTCTTCAGAGCAGAGGCTTTAGAGTAAGACTTAGGAAATTAGACCCTTATTTAAATGTAGACCCAGGCACAATGAGCCCAACACAGCATGGAGAAGTTTTTGTTACAGATGACGGTGCAGAAACTGATCTTGACCTTGGCCATTATGAGAGGTTCACCGGGGTTTCTGCAAAAAAAACAGATAACGTTACAACGGGTCAAATATACTCAGATGTTATTGCTAAAGAGAGGAAAGGAGAATACCTAGGAGCAACTATACAGGTTATACCGCACGTAACAAATGCAATTAAGGAATTTATTACCTCTGATTTAGAAAGTGAAGATTTTGTTTTATGTGAAATCGGAGGCACAGTTGGTGATATTGAGTCACTTCCTTTTCTTGAAGCAATTAGACAACTTGGTAATGAGATAGGAAGGAATAAAACTTGTTTTCTTCATTTGACTTTGGTTCCATTTATAGCTGCAGCCGGTGAATTAAAAACTAAACCTACTCAACATTCTGTTAAGGAACTTCAATCTGTAGGCATTAGACCAGATATTGTTTTATGTAGGACGGAAGCTCAAATTCCAGATGAACAAAAAGATAAAATAGCTCTTTTTTGCAATATATCTAGAAATTCGGTTATTGAAGCATTGGATGCTGACAATATATATAATGTCCCTTTGGATTACCATAATAATGGTCTTGATGAAGCGATTTACAGTCACTTTAAATTAAAACCTAAAAAGCCAAATTTAAAAATTTGGCATGATATTATGATGGCAATTAAAAATCCCGAGGAAGAGGTAAATATTGCAGTTGTTGGTAAGTACACATCTTTGATAGATAGCTATAAGTCATTAGTTGAGGCTCTTGTTCATGGAGGCATTTCAGGAAAAATAAGAGTAAACATAACATGGATTGATGCCTCAAATCTTTGTAATGATAAAAACTTTAGTTCAAATTTTGAAAACATGCATGGTATTCTTGTTCCTGGGGGCTTTGGTGAAAGAGGTTCTGATGGGAAAATAGAGGCTATTAGGTTTGCTAGAGAAAACAAAATACCTTTCTTGGGTATTTGTTTTGGAATGCAAATGGCAGTTATTGAAGCAGCTAGAAATTTATCATTGATTGAAGGTGCAGGTTCATCTGAATTTGGTATTGTTAAATCACCAGTTGTGGGGCTTTTAAAAGAATGGGTTAAGGATAATAGTGTTGTAAAAAGATCAGTACATGACGATCTTGGTGGTTCTATGAGATTGGGAGCCTATGAGTGTCATTTGAGCGAAGGAAGTCTTGTTGAAAAAGTTTACAGTAAAAATATTATTTTTGAAAGGCATAGACATAGATATGAAGTAAATATTGATTTTAAAAATCAACTTGAAGATAAAGGTCTAATATTTTCAGGGATGTCGCCAAATGGAATTCTTCCAGAAATAATTGAGTATAAAGACCATCCTTGGTTTATTGGGGTTCAATTCCATCCAGAACTTAAATCAAAACCATTTGAACCTCACCCATTGTTCAGAGAATTTGTCAAAGCATCTTTGAATTATTCAAGACTTTTATAATAATGTGGTTTAATAAAAAATGAAGATAAATGGATTAAACATTGGAAACGAACTACCTTTTGTTTTGATTGCAGGGCCATGTGCAATTGAAAATCTTGATGATACATTGTTTCATGCTGAATATATTAAAAAACTTTGTTTAGATCTTAATATACCTCTAATTTTTAAGTCGTCATTTGATAAAGCTAACCGAACATCTATTAATTCTAACAGAGGAATCGGTATTGACGAAGGTCTAGAAATTTTAATGAAAGTAAAGAAGGAGTTCAACTTAACAACTATAACTGATGTTCATGATGTTTCACAATGTGGTAAAGCATCGACTGTAGTTGATATTCTTCAAATACCAGCATTTTTATGCAGGCAAACTGATTTATTGATTGCAGCAGCTAATACAGGTTGTGCTGTAAATGTTAAAAAAGGCCAATTCCTAGCTCCTTGGGACATGCATCAGGTTGTTGATAAGATTAAAAGCTCTGGAAATGATAAAATAATTGTAACTGAAAGAGGTGTGTCCTTTGGCTATAATACATTAGTTTCAGATATGCGTGCTTTACCTGAACTAAAAGATACCAACTGCCCAGTTATATTTGATGCAACTCATAGTGTTCAACAACCTGGTGGTAAAGGTCAAAGTTCAGGAGGTGAAAGAAAGTATGTACCTATTCTTGCCAGATCTGCAATAGCAGTAGGAATAGCAGGTTTATTTATAGAAACACATAAGGATCCCAATAGTGCTCCTTCTGATGGTCCAAATATGATACCTTTAGACGAATTAGGTGATCTCCTAAAAACACTAAAACAATTCGATGAATTATCTAAGACAAACAATTAATTTTTTATTATTTAAATGAATAAAATTAAA
>NYVQ01000037.1 GCA_002684695.1 SAR116 cluster bacterium
ATATAAAAGAAAAAAATTACTCTGATACTACAGAAGACATGAGAATATTTAGAAATGATGTATTCAATTTTAAAGAAAATAATATTGATAAGAATATAGTATCTAAATTGTTTTTGTCTAATTGCTTTTGGAACTTATCTGGTGTCAGAGATTTAATTTTCCACAAACAAGAATATAGATATTGTATTGATGAGTTAATTGAAATGTTTAAACTGTTTGACTTTCAATTTCTTGGATTTGTTATTCAGAAAGATATATTAGATTATTACGAATACAAATTTCCAAATGATAAAAATAAAACAGACCTTAAAAATTGGGATAAATTTGAAAAAACCCATCCTGAAATTTTTGGTGGAATGTATCAATTTTGGCTTAAAAACGATTTGACTTAATTCATCGATCATTTAAGATTTCAAAATAACGTCTAATAGATAAAATCATGGCATCCCGTACGGGATTCGAACCCGTGTTGCCGCCGTGAAAGGGCGGTGTCCTAAACCTCTAGACGAACGGGACTTAGGATAGTTTATATTTAATAAAATGTATTGATTAAATCAAGTAAAGTTTGATTTAATTTAATAAAAAACAGTCTACAATTTGAAGTTGAGGTTTATTATTAAAATTATTTTCTCTTAAAAAACCAATTGCGTGCATTAATGGTCCATTACTAGCACTAATTATTGCATCGCCAACCTCAGAACCTGCAACGTTAAATGCAATACAATTTAACCTTGAACTACTTTCATCAGTTGCAATAAAAGAAAAATGTTTGCCTTCTTTACCAACAGATCTAAAATTTAGAACCCGAATGCTGTTTAATGCAATTAATGGCTCAATATTATCAGCGCCAAATGGAGCAATTTTCTGAAATTCGCCTACAATTTTATTATTGGCTGCACTTATATTAATTACTACTTCAATTTTATAGTCTTTAAGTCTAGGATTTGTCATATCAGTTTTTGCAAATCTTTCATTAAGAAATGAATCTAATAACTCTAACTTATCTTTATTAAGAGATAGGCCTGCCGCCATCGAATGCCCCCCTCCAGTTATGAGAATTTCATTTTGTTGAGCCGCTATAATTGCAGAGCCAATATCAAAACCTGAAACTGAACGACTTGACCCTTTCCCAATACCATCTTCGTTGATAGCAATAATTACTGTAGGTTTGTGGAATCTGTCTTTTATTCTTCCAGCAATAATTCCAATAACCCCTTCATGCCAACCTTCATCAGCAAGGACAATGACATTTTTAGATGAAATATCTATTTTATTTATTTTATCAATTGCACTTTCTAAAACCTTGTTTTGTATATCTTTTCTTTCATCATTTAGTCTATTTAACTTCTCAGCTAATAAATTAGCATTAACATCATCATTTGCGCATAATAACTCTACACCCAAATTAGAATTTCCTAATCTACCTGCTGCATTAATACGAGGGCCAACTATATATCCTAAGTTTTGTTCATTGGGAGTTTCTCTAATATTTGACATATCGAATAGTGCTTTAAGGCCTAGATTCTGTCTTAACCCCATCACTTTAAGTCCTGTTGAGACAAATGCTCTATTTAAAAATTTTAATGGAACAACATCACAAATTGTTGCTAATGCAACCAAGTCTAAGTAATTTCTTAAATCTATATTAGTCTCATAACTATTTTTTCTTAAGGCTCGATCTAAAGCTACTAAAGTTAAAAAGCAAACCCCTGCTGCAGCTAAATATCCTAGCCCCTCTTTTTGGTCAAATCTGTTGGGGTTAATTATAGAAAATGCATCTGGAAGGGATGGCTCAGTGATATGATGGTCAATTATGATTACATCAATTTTATTGTCTTTGGCCTTTTTAAGCGGTTCGAAAGCAGTTATTCCACAATCCACTGTGACGATCAAGTTACATCCCTGCTCCTTAAGTTTGAGCAAAGCCTCTATATTTGGGCCATATCCTTCTTTGAACCTATCTGGTATATGGACCTTAACTTTGCACCCAAGGCTCGTAAGATAAGAACTNATAATTGCNGAAGAGCAAGCCCCNTCAACATCGTAATCACCAAAAATACCAATAATTTCNTTATTTATTATAGCTTTTAAAATTCTTTCAACCGATTTATCCATATCAATTAAAATAGATGGNTCGGGCATTAGATTTNTAATTTTTGGATCAAAAAAATCTGATAAATCATCTAATTTGAAGTCTCTATTTACAAGCAACTCTGACATTGCTTCAGATAAATCAAACCTTTGCATGAATAGCTCTTTTAAATTTTGTTTTGCTTTTTTAGGCGCTATCCAACTCGCACCNGAAGCAGACTTATCAACTCCAAATAAAAATGCTTCTTCTAAATTNACCATTGCAATTAAATGATTTTCATACANACNGGTTTACTAATTAATTCTTTTGAATTTGAGAGTTCTTTCATAACTGATGTAAGNGTTTTATGATCTGTTTCATGAGTAGTAATNACAACAGGCACCTCCTCATTAGGATTNCGTCCTCTTTGTAACAAAGATTCAATAGATAAACCGTACTTTTTAAATATTTCAGTTACACTTGCAAGGACACCAGATTTATCAATTACATTTAAACGCANGTAGTAGCGATTATTTTCTTTGTCACCTTGTTTAACGTCTAATTGCAGGNTNCTAACTNTTGTACCNAATACATTAGGCTGTTTATCTTGGGCAATTGATATAATATCACTTAAAACAGCAGTCGCNGTTGNCTCTGCACCTGCCCCATAACCAGTTAACAAAACCGAACCTGCTAATTCGGTTTCCAGCTCAACTGCATTTAAAACACCTTCAACATTTGATATCTGCTTATCTAATGAAATCATACAAGGAGAGACCTCTTGAACCAAACCATTATCAAGCTTACTGTAAGCGAGTAACTTAATTCTGTAACCAAGCTCTTCAGCAAATAATATATCAGTNACGTCAACGTCTCTTATACCNGAAATTGATAAATTTTTATTATCAGGCGCAATCCCAAATGCTATTGCAGATAATATTGTTAATTTCTGAGCTGCATCNATACCATCAACATCAAAAGTTGGATCTGCTTCTGCATAACCNTTTTCTTGAGCGTCCTTTAATACTTCTGCAAATGAAATTCCCTTCTCTCTCATTTCAGTAAGAATAAANTTGCAAGTTCCATTTAGAATNCCAGAAATAGAATTTACCCTTGTCCCTGACAANGCATCCCTTAAAGACTTAATTATAGGTATACAACCGGCAACTGAAGCTTCAAATGCAATCGAGCATTTATTTTTTTCTGATATTTTAGCCAATTCATAACCATGCTTAGACATCATCGCTTTATTAGCTGTAACTACTGATTTTCCTTTAATTAAAGAATTTTTACATAAATCCAAAGCTATGCCATCTGAACCTCCAATAAGCTCAACAACAAGGTCGATCTCATTGGTTTCTGACATTGAAGCTGCATTTGTAAACCATTTCAAATTAGAAAGATCAAAATTTCTATTTTTATTTTTATTATTTGCAGAAACAGCAACCAGATTTAATTGTTTACCTGCTTTTCTATTTAGAAATTCACTATTTGACTGTAATTGCTTAGCGACTTCAGAGCCTACAGTTCCAAGTCCAGCAATTCCAATATTGATTATTTCCATATTTCTTCTTTCTTCCAATTTATAAATTTACATCTACAACTAATCTACCTTTTATTTTACCATCTAAAATTTCTTTACCCACTCTCGGGAGATCAGACAGAGAAATAACTTCAGTTATTGATTCAAAGAAACTTTTAGGAAAATCTTTATTAAGCCTTTCCCATATTTTTACCCTATTTTCATAGGGTTGCATCGCACTATCAATTCCTAACATATTAACCCCTCTAAGCATAAAAGGAATTGCTGAAGCGGATAGGTTATTGCCACCTGCATTACCAACAACTGCTACTGAAGCACCGTACTTAAGTTGCCCAATTAATCTAGATAATGTGTTTCCACCAACTGTATCAATACAACCAGCCCATGATGCACTCTCGAGAGGTCTTTTGATTAACTCATTTAATTCTGATCTATCTATAATTCTTTTTGACCCAAGTGATTTTAAATATTCACTTGACGAACTTTTACCTGAAACTGTTACCACTTCATAACCTAAATTAGATAAAACTACAGTTGCAACTGAGCCTACNCCTCCAGTAGCACCTGTAACTAATACTTCACCATTTTCTTTTGACAAACCCATTTCTTCAAGTCTNATAATAGCAAGCATTGCTGAAAATCCAGCTGTACCCATAGTCATAGCCTCTTTAGTTGTCATATTTTTAGGCATTTTAACTAATTGACTAGATTTAACCCTTGCTTTTTGTGAGTATCCACCCCAAACAANTTCGCCAACACGCCAACCNGTNAGAATAACTTGATCACCTTTTTGNTAATTATCATTTTGAGATGTTTCAACTGTTCCAGCAAAATCTATTCCTGGAACATGGGGATATGTCTTAACAAGACCAGCTCCTGGACCAATACACAAACCATCTTTATAATTTACATTTGAATATTCAACATTAACAAGAACATCACCCTCNGGCAGATCAGATAAACTTATCTTCTTAACTTCAGAAGAGGTAACATTCNTTTCTTCANCTTTTTCTACAACTAGGGCATTAAATTCCATTTAGACCTCCATAAATCAAAACTTATAAAAACTAATAATTATTCTTATCTTACTCGATTGAATTAAATTATATACAAGCCTGTAAATAGTAAATATATATTTAAACAAAAAAGTAATTTTATGGCACTTTCAGTTTTAGTAATTGGTGGCGGTATAACTGGGATATCAACTGCAGAATTTTTAAGACGCGAGGGNGTTTCAGTAACAGTCATTGATAAAGTCTATCCTGGCGACCCACAGCAAGCATCTTATGGAAATGCTGGTTTGTTAGCTAGTTCAGCAATTATACCAATTTCATCTCCAGGTATTTGGAAAAAAATTCCNTACTACTTATTTGCTAAAAACTCACCTNTGTCTATTAATTGGCTCTATCTGCCAAAGCTTTTGCCNTGGCTCTTACCTTTTTTGAAAAATTCAAATAAGAAGAAATTTATAGAGATTGTTAGTTCTTTAAATAATCTAACGTATGACAGTGTTGACCAACATCTTGAACTATCAAAAGGGACAAAAGCTTCAAAATATATAAAATTAGGCACCTGGACATTATTGTATCCGAGTGAAGAAGATTTTTTGAAAGANAAANATGAAAATAATCTTCAACAGAAACATGGATTTATAATGGAANACCTTAATAGAAAGGAACTTTTAAAAAGAGACCCATTATTAGGACANCATTATAATTATGGTGNAGAATTTAAAAATCATGGATGGTTAACTTCTCCTGGTAGTTACATGAAAGAATTAGCAAAGCATTTTGAACAAAATGGTGGTAAATTTATAAAAGAAGAAGTGGTGGATATTTTAGATAATAAAGTCATAACAAAACTAAATAATTCATATGAAGCCGATAAAATTGTAATAAGCGCAGGAGCTTGGTCAGGCAAAATTCTTAAATTTATCAATCATAAAACTAATTTGGAAACAGAAAGAGGGTACCATTTAATATTAAAAGATGTTAATTACATGCCCTCAAATCCCTATGCCGTATCTGATCTAGGATTTGCAATTACTCCAATGAATGATGGCTTGAGATGTGCTGGAACAACTGAATTAGGTGGTTTAAAGGCAAAACCATCTTATGAGAGAATTGAAATCCTTCGTGATGGTGTCAAAAAATTATATCCAAAGCTTGAGTGGCAAAATGAAGAAATTTGGATGGGACATAGGCCAACAACACCTGATTGCATGCCTGTTATTGGACAATCAGAAAAATTGAAAAATACTTACTTTGCTTTTGGTGGTCAGCATATAGGTCTTACGATTGGCCCAAAAATAGGTCGTATAATAACTGACCTTATTCTTGATAAAAAAACTAATACATCAATAACAGAATTTAGAAACTCTAGATTTTAGTAACAAATTCAATATTTAACATAACTTAATTAATGTATTTTNTAATTTCTCTTGTATCTCTAAATTTATATAGTTCTACTATAGCNGGTAAAAACCAAGGTCTTCCATTATAAAATGGCCTTGTAGGAAACTTTACATCATCAAAGGCTGTTGAACCATTTTTATCTCCTATAACCTTTTTACCTAATTTCATTCCTAAATAACTCGATAAGGCAATACCTGAACCACAATAACCCATTGAATAATAAAATCCATTTTCAAAACCAATATGAGGCAAATGATCAAATGTATAAGATACATACCCCATCCAAGAATGTGAGACTTTTAATTCAGGCAAATCAGGAAATACACGTTTCAAATCCAGAAACAAAAGATTTGCGCTCTTTGAGAGGCTTATTTCTCTTGAAGAAACACGGCCACCAAATAAAATTCTTTTCCTGTCTGGACTTGGTCTAAAATAATAAACAACCCTACAAGTATCAGTAATATGCCTATTTGTAGGAAATAAGTTATCAATATACCCATCAGGTAACTCTTGAGTTGCNAAAACATAACTTCCTATGGGTATATTCCTGTTATTTAACCATGGGGTAACACTAGAAGTGTATCCATTTGTTGCTATGACCAATTTTTTAGCCTCTATTNGCCCTTTTCGAGTTAAAATAGAGAATACATTTAGATCCTTTTTGAAACTTATCATTTCACATTTTGAGATTACATTAACACCAAGATTTATTGCCTTTTGCATCAGTTCCTTATGATATTTAGCTGCATTAAGAGAGGCATGCTGAGGATAGACGATACCACCATGATATAAGTCAGTATTGATTTCATTTTTTTGTTCAGATTTTNGAATTATTTGTGTTTCTATTCCTTCATATTTTTTNAGATCTTTGCATTCATTAACTATTTTTTCAAAGAAGATTGGAGTGTGAGCTCCACAAAACAATCCATCTCTTTTAAAGTCGCATTCAATTTTNTCATTTTTTATAAATTTAGTTAACCAGTTAACAGCGTTAACACCCTCACCCCTTATTGANTNTGCTTTTTCAAATCCATATTTTTTTGNCAATTTTTCAAGTGATGGCTTTAGTAGATTGCTTATTTGACCACCATTTTTGGAAGAGCATCCAGATCCAAAATCATTCTTATCTATAATACATACACTCATTCCAGCTTTAATTATTTCAAGTGCAGCATTCAACCCTGTATAGCCAAACCCAACTATTAAAACATCAACTCTTTGAGGCAAGTCTGTTNCCTTTAGAAAGTCTTTATTGATTGTATCTAACCAATAGGAATATTCTTTCATACTAATTCATTAGCCTTTTTTGCCATAAAAAGTCATCTGTGCAGAAGCTGACAAAGACACGCCAGGCTTATCATTATAAGCCAATACTGCAAGAACTCTTGTTTCATTACATTTCACCTTTGTTACTCTGTGCATGGAATTTTTTCCATTAAATAATAATAACCCACCAGGTTTCATAGATATTGTAGATGTCTCAAACTGCCCTTCCAAAACATCAGAAACATTTTTAAATTCATCACTTTTTGGAATTTGTTGTCCCCTAATAGGTTTTGTATATTCAAATAAACCGCCACTGGTAACATCGTTGATCATGATGGTAATTGCGAATGAAGAATTATCAAAATGCCATCCGAGTTCCTCACCTTCTCGCGCAAAATGTATATTAATTGAAGACAATTTATCATCATAAGGAAATAGNTTTTTATTTCTAGTAACATAAGCAATAAAATTGATAAAATTCAATGAATTATATATTTTCCTTAAAGAAGAATTTTTATCTATTATGTCATCAGTTATACACCCTTTTGATGATCGAACATTTGTGTTTCTTGGGTGATCCAGAGGTAAAGAATTGTTAAATGGCTTTAAATATACATTATGCAGTTGAGGATTAAAGTATGCATACTTAAGTTTAGACATACTTTCATTTTGAAGTTCATCTACACTCTCTTTNGTAATNAAATTTTCTAATGATAAAATACCAGTTCTATCATATTCATCACGCTTTATTTTTTTCCACTGTNAATCGTTTATTGGGAAATCTTTTATATTAATACAATTATTTAAATCTTCTGTTATCATCTTTATAGATTTTATAAAAATTTTTATTTAAATTATACATATATTCTAAATATATTTTAAGAAATGATAAACCAAAATACTAAAAAAAATAATCATTTTAAGTATGCCGCTTTGTATGGCTTCAATACCATCAATGATCCTGAAAAAAGAAAAAAGTCCTTACTAAGATTTTGTAAGGATAATAAAATCTTAGGGACTTTTTTAATAGCTCATGAGGGAATAAATGGNACAATNTCAGGCTTACCTNAAAATATAGATCATGTGGTNAATTTTATAAAAAGTTGGGATGAAATAATTGATCTTGAGGTTAAGTATTCCATCTCAANCCAAAATGGATTTTATAGAATGAAGGTGAAAGTTAAAAAAGAAATAGTTACGATGGGGNTACCATTTATTGACCCTACAAACAACAAAGGAAAATACGTTGAAGCANATAAATGGAATGAATTTATATCTCAAGAAGATGTTATAGTTATAGATACGAGAAATTTTTATGAAACTAGCATTGGGAAATTTAAAGGATCAATAGACCCTAACACCAAAACTTTTAGAGACTTTCCAAAATGGGTGGATGAATTTGCAAATAATAAAGTTTATAAAGGNAAAAAAATTGCAATGTATTGCACAGGTGGAATAAGATGTGAAAAAGCAACATCTTTTATGATTGAGAAAGGATTTGATGAAGTTTATCACCTAAAAGGNGGTATTCTTAAATATCTTGAAACNGTTCCAGAAAATGATAGNAATTGGGAGGGTGATTGCTTTGTCTTTGACCAAAGAATTTCTGTAAAACATAATTTAAAACAAGGTGACTNTAAACAATGCTACGGGTGTAAAATGCCTTTATCTGAGAAAGATTATTCAGATAAAAATTATATAAAAGGTATTTCATGTCCTTATTGCTATNATAAATTGACTGATGATCAGAAAAATAGATTTGCTCAAAGGCAAAAACAAATTGAATTAAGTGAAATNAGGGGTGAAGGACATATAGGAGAAAACTCTACAAGTTTCAAAAAAATTAAAGTTAATAAACTAGGTTAATTTTTTTTAATCGCCTTTAATCCAGTTATTGTTGCAAGACTTGAGAATATCAAAACTGAAAATATATATGGATAAATTGTTTCATTACTCATCAAACTTACCATAGCAGCACCAAGCATTCCAAAACCAAATCTCAGAGATATTGCTAATGCATTTGCTGACCCTTTACCTTTTTCGAATTGATCCATTAAACCTGTAAGGGATGTTGCATTTGCTATATGAAATAATCCCATAAATAAAAGACCTGATAGATAGATTGACCATCGATCAAAATAACCAATACCTCCTAAAANTAAAACTATTGCATTAACNAGTATCAAGTAGCATACCCACCAAATAACTNCTTNATAACCTATCCATGAAGTCAGCTTAATATTAATTATATTGCTCAATGCTGCAATCATTGCTCCNGCACCAAAAATGTAACTGTATTCAATTGGTGTTAAGTTGAATTTTTGAATATAAAGAAATGGTGAGGCAGTTAAAAATGCAAAAAACACTGCTGAGCTTGACGATAAAAATAAAATATAAAAAATAGCNGTTTTATTTTTTAATATTAATAAATAATTAGACAAAACTCCTTTAAAACTAAATTTAATTCTTTTGTCATATTCCAGAGTTTCTGGAATAAATATAAAGCTTATAGAAACAAAAAATAGACCAAATGCTGTCATAAAAATGAAAATATATCTCCAACCAAAAATTTCATTTATCCAACTTCCTATTATTGGAGCCAGAATTGGGGCAATAGTCAAAATGAGACCCAGTAAAGAATATTTTTTTGCTAGTTCATTTCCAGATAANAGGTCAGCTATAGCAGCTCTTCCACAAACAGTACTTACACTTCCAGATACTGCTTGAAAAAATCTAAATAAAATTAACAAATAAATATTAATCGAAAAGCAACAAAGTAGACTGAATAAACTGAACATTAAGAGTGACAAATAAATTAATTTTCTTCTCCCAAAAGCATCTGATAGCGGACCAAAGATAAGAGGCCCNATAGAAAAACCAAGCAAAAAAATTGNAATTGATAATTGCACTAGATTTTCTGAAGTTTGTAATGAGATAGCTATATCAACAGAAGCAGGAATATAAGCATCTATTGAAAAGGGNGCCAGTATAGTTATACATGCAACTGTAATTAAAAAGTATAANGTAATTTTAAGTCCTTAGTTTAAAAATTTTTTATTCAAACTTCTTTTTTAATNTTTATTTCATTTCTTATGTTAATTAAATTTGCAAATAGTACCAAAATTGCTCCCAAAAATACTAANAATTCCAAATTTTCATTATACATAAAATAACCNATAATGGATATAAATGGTAATCTTAGAAATTCTAAAGGAGATACAACTANTGCGGGTGCAAGTGATAAAGCTTTTGTTATACAGAAATGAGCAATAAGTCCACAAAAGCCAATTATGGTAATCCAAATTAATTCAAAGCCTTTTGGAAAATCAATCTCTCCATCAACACCAGCACAAAAAAGTCCAAAAGAAAACTGCATTAGAGTTAGCCAAAATAAAATGCAAGTAATTGTTTCTGTATTAGTCAGTTCCTTAGTCGCTATTGAAGTCACTGCAAAACCGATTGCACATAAAGCTGCCGAAATTATTGCTGGNTCCAAAGNTGAAAAATTAGGTCTTGCAACAATCAATATACCCACAAAACCAATTGCTATAGATAAAAATCTCACTAAAGTAAGTTTTTCTTTTAAAAACATTGGCGCAAGAACTGCAACCCAAATTGGTACAGAAAATTCAAAAGCAAATAACTGAGAGAGNGGTATATAAATCACTGCAAAAAACCATAAGTTTTGGCCAGCAAAATGAAAAATGTTTCTAATNAAATGTAATTTAATTCTTTTAATACTAATTTCTATAAAACTTTTATTGTAAAAAATGAAAACTGATACAATTAAAATACCAATGAATGACCTGTACATCATTATTTCAAAAGTGTCTAAGTACCCCCCTAATTCCCGTCCAGACACAGCCATTAGACTAAATGAAAACATTGCTCCAATCATCCAGTAAGCTGCTTTTAGAGTATTAGACATTTTCATACCTAGTTAAAAAAAAACCCAACAATAAATTGTTGGGTATNAAATGTAATTTAATATAAATTAAAGTTATCGCTTTGAAAATTGGTAGCTTCTTCGTGCTTTTCTTCTTCCATATTTTTTTCTCTCTACAACCCTAGAATCCCTTGTAAGAAAACCTTTAGATTTTAAAGGAGANCTCAGTCCAGGTTCAAAGTTCACCAAAGCATGACTAATACCATGACGCAATGCACCAGCTTGTCCAGATAACCCACCACCTTTAACAGTAGCAANTACGTCAAATTCACCNTTGCGTTCAGCAACTTCAAAAGGNGATTCAATGATCATTAATAATACCGCTCTTCCAAAATGCTTTGATGGCTCACCTCCATTAACNGAGATNTTTCCTTTACCTCTTTTTAACCATACCCTAGCAATTGATTCTTTTCTTCTTCCAGTGGCATACGATCTTCCTAAATCATCTATTTTNGGCTCTTTAGAAACAGGTTCTGAAACAACTTCATTTTTTACTTCATCNGTTTGAAGGCTCTTAAGAGCNTCTAACCCNTTNCTTTCAGTTTTTTCNGGANCTTTNTTTTCATTTGTCTCTGACATAATCTATCTCTTATTTTTTTCNTTTAATTTNGCGATATCAAGCACATTTGGTTTTTGTGCNTCATGTGGATGACTGTGACCGCTATATATGTNAAGTTTTTTCANCACTTTCCTTCCGAGAGGGCCTTTTGGAACCATTCGAGTAATAGCTTTTTCAATNACTCGTTCAGGGTGNTTGCCATCTANTATTTTTGCAGCTGTCCTAGACTTAATTCCGCCTGGGTAGCCTGTATGCCAATAATAAATTTTGTTTTCTCTTTTATTGCCAGTTAGTTTAATTTTTTCAGCATTTATAATAATTATATTATCACCACAATCCATNTGAGGAGTATAAGTAGCCTTATGCTTTCCTCTTAAACGGGTAGCAACTATTGCTGCNAATCTNCCTAAAACTAAATCNTCAGCATCAATNANAAACCAATCATGCTGAATTTCATTNGGTTTAGCGGAATAAGTATTTTGTTGTANTGCCATTATTAAATCTCATTTGTATTAATNANTGACTTCTATATACTGTTAATAAATATTGTCAAATTAAAAAATTAAATTTNATAATATTAAATTAATTCAATCAGTTANCAATGTGGTACNATAGTACCGNTNGTAGTNNAAGAGNNATAAAATGATNATTTTATTAGATAATTATGATAGCTTTACNTGGAACCTATGGCACTTTTTAAAAGAAATAGGAGCCNAAGTTAAAATTGTTAAAAATGATGAATTAACTGNACGTCAAATAATATCTCTAAAGCCTGCAGGTCTTGTTATATCACCAGGTCCAGGTATTCCAGAAAATGCNGGCGTAACAATTGAATTAATCAAATCTGCAAAAAAAATGTTCCCTATTTTGGGAGTTTGTCTAGGTCATCAAGCAATTAATAATGCCTTTGGCGGACAACTCAAAAGGCTGGATCCACCAATTCATGGAAAATTATCTGAAATTTTTCATAATAATGATGGTATTTTTAAATCTATNAAAAATAAAAGCTTTAAAGTAACTAGATATCACTCTTTAGTAGCTAATCCAGAAACAGTTCCTAAGGATTTAATCGTTACTGCAAGTACAAAAGATGGTACTATTATGGGTTTAATGCACAAATACTTAAAAATTTATGGAGTACAGTTTCATCCTGAAAGTGTGCTATCATTAAATGGATATAGAATTCTCTCATCTTTTTTATTAGATTGTGGCTATGATATTTTAAGTGAAGAAAAATTTAACTTTTTAGAAAAAAAATTGATAGGAAATATAAATTGACCTCTGAAGATCCATTTAAACCGATAATTCATAAAATTTCAAAAAAACAACCATTAACAAAGAGTGATGCAGATACTGCATTTTCATTGATAATGAGTGGCTCTGTATCAAATTCACAAATTGGTGCTTTTTTAATGGGATTAAGNTTAACNGGTGAAACNTCAGATATNATCGCTTCAGGTGCAAACATGTTAAGACAAAATGCTATTAAAATTAATTCTGATGANAAAACGATTGATACTGTTGGCACTGGAGGTGATGGAGCGCATACACTTAATATTTCTAGTGCTGCTGCTTTTGTNGTAGCAGGNACAGGNATCAAAGTTGCTAAGCATGGAAGTAGATCTCTTTCAAGCAAATCTGGNGCAGCTGATGTTCTTTCTGAACTGGGNATCAATTTAGATTGTTCATTTGAGGTTGTTCAAAAAGCTNTAGATNATGTAGGAATTTGTTTTTTAATGGCGCCACGGCATCATGTNGCTATGAANCATGTTGGGCCTGCAAGAGTAGAANTAGGAATACGAACTATTTTTAATTTACTTGGTCCATTATCAAATCCAGCATTTGTAAAGAGGCAAATGGTAGGTGTTTTTGATAAAAGATGGCTTCTCCCATTCGCTGAAGCTTTAAATAAAATGGGGTCATNAAATGCTTGGATTATCCATGGAAGAGATGGTTTAGATGAGGTNTCCTTAAGTGAAGTAACTGATATTGTTCAGCTTAANGATGGTNTTATTTCAGAACATACTATAGATCCTGAAATTTATGGTTTTAAAAAAAATACACTTGAATCAATCAAAGGAGGAGACCCGAAGTATAATGCAATTGAGTTAAGACAATTGCTNGAAGGCAAACAAGGAGCATACAAAGATATTGTCTTGCTAAACTCAGCTGCAGCCATTGTCGGAACAGGACATGAGACAAAGTTTGAAATTGCTTTAGAGAGATCAAAAAATTCTCTTGAAGATGGAAAAGCTCTAAAAAAATTAGATGAACTAATTTATATAACAAATAATTGAACCTAAATGTCTGATATTTTAAAAAAAATAACTGAATTTAAAAAAAAAGAAATATTAGAGCTTAAAAATAGATATAAAATAATAGATTTTGTAGAGNTGTCATCTTCTCAAGAAAGGCCAAGAGGTTTTATCAAAAAACTAATTAGTTCTAATAANAAAGGTTTTGGATTAATTGCAGAATTAAAAAAAGCTTCACCATCACAAGGAATAATTAGAGAAAGTTTTAGTCCAGAGAAAATAGCACTGGATTATAAAATNGCAGGTGCAAGTTGTCTATCAATTTTAACTGACCAAAAGTTTTTTGCTGGTAAAAATGAATATTTNCAAAATGTTAAAATTACAACTGATCTTCCTATTCTAAGAAAAGATTTTATTGTAGATGAAATACAAATTNATGAAAGCAGGTCTATTGGTGCAGATTGTATACTTTTGATTGCAGCTTGCTTAGATGATAGTGAATTAAAAAGTTTCTATGATATAGCAATTTCACTTGATATGGATGTTTTAGTTGAAGTTCATAATGAGCTTGAATTAAATAGAGCATTAATTTTGAAACCAACTATGATAGGAATAAATAACAGGAACTTAAAAACTATGAATGTTTCATTAGAAACATCAATTAAATTAGCNAAAAAAATACCGCAAGATATATTAATTGTTTCTGAAAGCGGCTTTAAATCATATAAAGATNTGAAATTTATGGAAAATTTAGGAATAAAAAATTTTCTAATTGGGGAAACATTTATGCGGTCAAAAAATATTAAAAAATCTGTACAAAAAATGCTTAATGGAGATTGAAATGTCAAAATTAACTCATTTTGATAATCTTGGNAATCCTAAAATGGTGGATGTAAGTGAAAAAGATCAAACTAAAAGGATAGCTGATGCAATTGGTTATGTTCACATGAAAAAAGAAACCTTAAATACAATCATTGATAAAAGAATTGAAAAAGGTGATGTTTTTTTAATTGCAAGAATAGCAGGNATTATGGCTTCAAAACAAACATCATCAATTATTCCTTTATGTCATCCAATTNTTATNGATAAAGTGACTGTTGATATTTTTCCTGAAATAAATAAATCTAGAGTTGTTATTTCTTCAAGTGTAGTATGTAGAGGTTCAACTGGTGTTGAAATGGAAGCTTTAACTGCAGTTTCTGCTTCCGCTCTTACAATATATGATATGTGTAAATCAATTGATAGAGCAATGGAAATTAGNGNAATAAAATTAATAAAAAAATCAGGTGGGAAATCTGGAGATTGGATTAGAAATAGTGACTAAATCACTCACATCTGTTGAAAAAGCTACTTCAATTATTTTAGAGAATATCCCAACTTTATCATCCCATGAAGTGCCAATAATAAATGCTTTTGGAAGAACATTATCCCAAGCAGTCATTGCAAAAATATCTAACCCTCCTGAAGATGTTTCATCAATGGACGGTTATGCAATTCGAAATAAAGATTTGAAATTAGGAATTAAAACATTTTCAATCATAGATGAAAGTATAGCAGGTAAAAAATCAATCAAAACCATTGGAAGTGGGGAAACTATTCGAATTTTTACTGGAGCTGTTTTACCCGATGGGTCTGATAGAATTATAATCCAAGAAGACGTAAATTTCTTATCTAATAAAAAAATCTCTATAAATGAGAAAAAGTTAGATAAGAGTAATTTTTTTGTGCGTAAAAAAGGTTCTGATTTTAAATCTAATGAAAATCTTNTAGAGGAAGGTGAGATTTTAAATGCCAGGAAACTATCACTAGCTGTCGCCTCTGGTAATACTTGGGCAGAAGTAAGAAATAAACCAAGAATTGCAATACTCTCAACAGGAGATGAACTTATAAAATTTGGGGATTTAACAAATCATAGTATAGAGGATAAAATAATATCATCTAATGGAATTTTTCTTCATAACTTTATAAATGAGCTTGGTGGGGAAGCTTTCTATCTTCCAACAGCAAAAGANAATTTAGAATCACTTAGCAAGACATTTCAAAATGCAAATAATTATGATTTGATAATTACGACAGGTGGTGCCTCGGTTGGCGACTACGATTTAGTTCAAACTGCACTTAATAAAGATCAATTTGAATTATTTTTTTGGAAAATTGCTATGCGGCCAGGAAAACCAGTTTTTTTTGGTAAATTATCAAATACTCCTCTACTAGGACTTCCAGGTAACCCTGTTTCCACAGGTGTTTGCGCTATGATTTTTTTAAAAAAAATAATTCAAAAATTCTTAGGTCAAAAAATTCATGAAGATATTGACTATATGATATTGAATTCTAACCTTGATAAGAATGATCATAGACAAGATTACATTAGATCAAAAATTATAAAAAATCCTAACGGTAACTATACAGTTGAACCTTTTCTGAAACAAGATTCCAGTCAAATTTCAATTTTTTCAAAATCTGATTGCTTTATAATTAGAAAACCTCATCAGAATGAATTAAAGAAAGGCTCAAAAGTTCCAGTATTGAAACCTAATTATAATATATAAAGTACTTGATATTCATGTTATGTTCCTATAGAATAAAAGGTGAACAAAATAGGCAATATCATTATGCTTACTTACCAACAGGAAAAACTTTTAAAATTTATTAGTGATTTCCAGTTAGAAAAAAATGTAACTCCAAGTTTTGATGAAATGAAAGATGGAGTAAATTTAAAATCTAAATCTGGAATTCACAGAATGCTGTCTGCTCTTGAAGAAAGAGGCTATATTAGAAAATTAAATAATAGAGCCAGAGCAATTGAAATTATAAAAAATATTAATTTTTCTAATAGAAATATACAAAACGATCAAGAACCTTATATTTCTATTCCTATTCTTGGAAAAATAGCNGCAGGACTCCCTATAGAAGCGATATCTGACAATACAAACTACCTTGATTTTCCACAATCTTTTTTGGGGAAAGGTGAATATTTTTTACTGAATGTTGAGGGAGATTCAATGATTGATGCAGGTATTTTTGACGGTGATCAGGTTATAATCGAGAAGTGTAATGACGCCAAAAACGGTGAAATTGTTGTCGCATTAATTGATAATAATGAAGCAACTTTAAAAAGATTGTTTAAGCGGGGGCAACAGGTTGCTCTCCAACCTGAAAATCCAACTTATAAAACAGTTATTTATGGGCCAGATAGGGTTCAAATCCAAGGCGTATTAAAGAATTTAATTAGAAAATATTAATATATTTCAATATTATATATTGTAAAACTAAAGATTTTAGTTTAATTGCACTTTATGAAAGTCATAACAAGATTTGCGCCCTCACCTACTGGTTTCCTTCATATTGGTGGAGCAAGAACTGCTTTATTCAATTACTTGTTTGCCAAAAGGTTTAACGGAAAATTTCTATTAAGGATTGAAGATACAGATAGGAAAAGATCTTCAAATGAAGCTATTGAAGCAATTCACCAAGGTCTTCAATGGTTAGATTTAATAGCAGACGATAAAATTGTATATCAATCAAAAAATATTGAACGTCACAAACTTGTAGCAAATGAGTTATTAGAAACAAACTATGCTTATAAATGCTACTTATCTGAGCAAGAGCAGACTGAAATAAGAAAAGACTGTTTAAAAAATGGCTTGCCCTTCAGGAGTCCCTGGAGAGAAAAAAAAGGATTTGATAAGAAACTACCATATGTTGTTAGGATTAAGATGCCTAACGAGGGTGTAACCAAAATAAATGATCTAGTTCAAGGAAATGTTCAAGTATCTAATAAACAGCTCGATGATTTTGTTTTATTAAGAAGTAATGGATTTCCTACATACATGCTTGCAGTAGTTGTTGATGACCATAATATGAATATTACCCATATAATTAGGGGAGATGATCACCTTAATAATGCGTTTCGTCAATTTTGGATTTATAAAGCCTTAAATTGGAATATACCAGAATTTGCTCACATTCCTCTAATTCATGGAGAGGATGGAGCTAAATTATCTAAAAGGCATGGAGCGCTTGGAGTTGAAGAATACAAAGAAATGGGTTTTTTCTCTAAAAGTATAAACTCATATTTAATGAATTTAGGGTGGAGAAATTCAGAAAAAGAATTAATAGGTTTAGACGAAGCTTCTAAAATTTTTGAAATTAGTGAGATAGGAAAATCACCTTCACGATTTAATATTTCTAAATTAAAGAATATAAATTCTCATTTTTTAAAATCTGAGAATACAACCTCTTTAATTAAAATAATTCAAAAACAATTAAATTCTAAATCTTTTGATTTTGAGCCNAAAATAACGAAAATAATNCATTTGCTGTTGGAAAGAGCAGAAACAATTAATGATTTGNTNATTGCNACTAGTTGGTTNAACNGTAANGATTATAAAANTATTTTTGAAAATAAAGAAGATTTTAGTNATGATGAAATTGTATTACTTCAATCGTTTATAAATAGTTTTACTAATAAAAAAATAGATTCTAAATCTGAAATGGAATCTCATTTTAATAACTGGCTAGCTCAAAAAAATATCAAATTCAAACATATTGGTAAACCATTAAGAATTTGTCTTACTGGAAAAGGATCTTCTATCGATCTTATATCAATTTTAGATGTTTTAGGGGTAGAAGAAATAATAAATAGAATTAAATATAACTTAGAAAAAAATTAACCTTTCAAATCTGTCTAATCTGGAGAATTTAATGAGTGACCCTAATAATTTAAAGATCATAAAAAACGAAAAGGAATTAGGTGAATTAAAAATCCTCAAAGGTAGTTTGGGACCAGATGTAATAGATATTCGTAATTTATATAATCAAACTGGACTTTTTACATATGACCCAAGTTATGGGGCAACAAGCTCATGTGAATCATCAATTACGTTTATTGATGGCGATGAAGGAATTCTTCTTCACAGAGGATACCCAATTGAACAATTAGCAGAAAAGTCTTCATTTTTAGAAATTGCATATCTTTTATTAAACGGTGAATTACCTAATAAAGATGAGTATAGTAAATTTTCCTCTATTATAACTAACCATACAATGGTTCATGAACAATTCCTTAACTTTTATCAAGGTTTTAGAAGGGATGCTCACCCAATGGCGATTTTATGCGCTGCAACCGGTGCAATGTCTGCTTTCTATAATGATAGTGGAGATATAAACGATCCTATACAAAGGAAAATAACAATAAATAGACTAATTGCAAAAATTCCAACTCTGGCGGCAATGGCTTATAAATATTCTATAGGCCAACCTTTCGTTTATCCTGATAATAATTTAAGTTATGCTGAAAATTTCTTAAAAATGTGTTTTTCAGTTCCTGCTCAAGATTTTAAATCTAGAAATATTTTATCTGACGCAATTGAAAAAATTTTTATTTTACATGCCGATCATGAACAAAATGCATCAACCTCTACTGTTAGATTGGCAGGTTCATCTGGCGCAAATTTGTTTGCATGTATTTCTGCAGGTATAGCTTCTTTGTGGGGGCCTGCGCATGGTGGTGCAAATGAAGCAGTACTTAAAATGCTAAATGAAATTCAGAATGAAAAAAATATACCTAACTATCTAAAAAAAGCCCGAGATAAAAATGATCCGTTTAGACTATTTGGTTTTGGACATCGAGTATATAAAAACTATGACCCGCGTGCTAAAGTAATGCAAAAAACTTGTCACGAAGTTCTGGAGCTTTTAGGTATAAAAGATGACCCACTATTAAAATTAGCAATGAAACTAGAAAAAATTGCACTAGAAGATAGTTATTTTATTGAGAAGAAACTATATCCTAATGTTGACTTCTATTCCGGAATAATTTTAAAAGCCATAGGGTTCCCTACAAGTATGTTTACCGTTTTGTTTGCTGTTGCAAGAACTGTTGGTTGGGTTGCACAATGGAATGAAATGATTGAAGACCCCAACCAAAGAATAGGAAGACCTCGTCAGTTATATACTGGTTCCAAAAAAAGAGATTTTATTGATATAAAAAATCGAAACTAAAAACAATTAAGCACGTAAGTAATGTTGGATGATATTAGAAACATTTTCCTGAAATGTAATATTATTAGCAGTTAGTAATTTTCTTAATTTTTTTGCATTTAAATTAAAACTTTTAATTTTTTTTTCGTTGTTTATAAGCCTAATCATTTCTTGGGATAGTGTTAGAGGATTACAATTTTCTTGAAATAAAAACTCGATATATTTTTTACCTAAAATCCAATTAGGAAGTATTATATTGTCCATATTAATAATTTTCCTTCCAATGAAAGAAGATAAAAAATTTGTTTTATAAATCGCTATAATAGGAACTCCTGTGAGTGCAAATTCTAATGTAGCAGTTCCAGAAGCAACTATAGAAAAATCAGATGAAGCAGCGATTTGACTCCCAAAATGATCTTTTTTAACAATTAGTATATCATTTTCATATTGATTTAAAATATTCCTAACTAAAATTTCTTGATTTGGAGCTGCTTGACACAAAAAAAGCAGAGGCTTTCTGATTTTAGATTTCAAAATTTTAGTTGTCAGAATGAGAATTGGTAATATTTTTTTTACTTCACTTGCCCTACTGCCAGGTAGTAATGAAATTATTATCTCGTTATTATCTTTTAAGCCAAGTTTTGAATAGAGCTTTTCTCTATCTCCTTCTAAAATAAATGTTTGTACAGCAGGATGACCAACAAATTTGGACTCCAAATCTAAATTTTTAAAATATTTAATTTCTTTAGGAAATAAACATAATAAAGTATCAACTAATTTAGAAATTTTTTTTGCTCTTTTTGGACGCCATGCCCAAACCGTGGGCGCAACCAAGTGTATGAACCTTGGTTTGTAACTTTTTAATTTTAACTTACTTCTTATCAATTTTATTAAAAAAAAATTAAACCCTTTTGTATCAACTGTGACTATAAGCTTTGGTTTAATCTTGATTATTCTGTTAGCTAAAATATGTGCATTGTAAAATAGAAGTGGTAACTTTAAAATTATTTCAACCAAACCAAATCCACTAATTTTGTTCCAATTTAATATACTTTTTAAATTAGTTTTATTCATATATGGACCGCCAACACCATACCAATCCACGTTGCTATTTGTAGAAATTATTTCATAACCAAGAATATCTGCAGACATTTCTCCTGCAATAATGATACATCTATTATTCATTAACTAAAAACCAAAAAGCGTTATATTACGATGATTAGCCGTATCTATAACTTTATTTAAATCAATAACTAAAACACCATCATATTTACATGATATGCTGGAAAATCCATGTCTATGAGCAAGTTTAACCGTATTTATTCCAATAACTGGCTGATCAAATCTTAAGTCTTGATTTAATTTCGGAGTTTTAATTAATATGGGCCCAGTGCCTGATGATTTTAATTTTCCAGCTCTTTTAATCATTTCGTCTGTTCCTTCTATGGCCTCTATAGCTAATACAATACCATGTTGAACAACAACAGATTGACCAACATCACTTGCAGATAAATTCTTCAAAACTTCGTAGCCTCTCTCTATTTCATTTAAAAGATTGTCATTTGGTTTTGGTCCAGCAATATGACCTTTTGGAAAATTAGAGTTTCGTAAAAATGTACTTGGAGCAATTATATTAAAGCCTTCATTTTCTATTTCCTTAGACAAAATCTTCAAAGCACCATCATCCCCTTTAAAGGCAATTTTAGACATAATATCGAGACCCTTGATATCAAATTTCATATCATAAAGCTTTGGCCTATCAATATTCCCACACAAAACTATATGTGTAATTTTTTCCAAATGAAGCTTTTTAAATATTCTACCAATATTCCCAATTTTAAATTTAAACGTCTTCCATTCACTTAAGTTTTTAATTTGACCATCAGTATCAGTTAAATTTATAACAATACCCTGAAAACCAAGTAAAGAGGCACTTTTAAGTACCTTTGATGGTAGATCACCTTCTCCTGAGATAATAGCTAATCTTGAATCTAAAGGGTTGAAAGCGGGTGACATATTCCATTTTTCGTTTCATTGGCGAGAAAATTTTTAATAATCTCATTTGCATTACTAAACTGAACTTTTTTTAATTTATCAATTCTATTTTTTAGTGTTTCAGGATCATTGAAAAAAGACTTTACAACATCAGAAACATTACTTATTTCTTCTTTTGAAAAACCATTTCTTTTCATGCCAATTATATTTATACCATTAATATGAGCCCTTGAACCCTTTGCACCGCTCGCAACCGTAAATGGTAAAATATCAGCATCAACAGCGCATAAGCCACCAACCATACTAAAGCTTCCAATTCTCCTAAATTGCACAACTCCAACCATAGCACTTAAAATTGCATGGTCATGAACCTCAACATGTCCAGCAAGTGCAACATGGTGAGATAAAACTGTATTATTACCAATAATACAGTCATGAGCTATATGTGTTCCAGTCATAACTAAATTATTATTGCCTATTTTTGTCGTGCCTCCCCCGCCATCTGTTCCTAAATGAACAGTTGAGTGTTCTCTAAAAATATTATTATTACCGATTTCCAAAGATGTGTTTTCACCCTTATATTTTAAGTCTTGGGGGATCATTCCAATGACAGAAAAAGGGAAGAAATTGCAGTCATCACCAATAGATGTTCTTCCGTCAATAGTTATATTATTAACTAATTTACAGTTTTTGCCAATTTTGACATTGGGTCCAATTATACAATAGGGACCTATAAAACTTGATTGATCAATTTCAGCTTTTTCAGAAATAATTGAAGTAGGGTGAAAATTTGATGTCATTATTTTCCTGCATCTACTATCATTGCTGAAAAAACGCACTCTGCAACAGTCTGGTTGTTAACTTTAGCATAACCTGAAAATTTCCATAATGAACCTCTACCACGAAGTTTTTCAATATGAAGGTTTAGGATTTCACCTGGTCTAACAGGTTTTCTAAACTTTGCACTGTCTATGCTTGCAAAATAAACCAGTTTACCATCTGAAGATTTTTTGGTTCCGTATCCTTCAGTATATGATACTAGACATCCAGCCGTTTGAGCCATAGCCTCAACAATCAAGACCCCAGGCATTACAGGATAATTAGGAAAATGCCCTGCAAAATGGGGCTCTGTTGCAGTTACTGACTTTATACCTATAGCCGATTTGTCGGGAATTAAATTTTCTACCTTGTCAATAAGCAAGAAGGGAAGCCTGTGAGGTATTAAATTTAAAATTTGATTATAGTCTAAGTTGATTTCATTCATTTTATTTCTTTTTTTTATTATATTGTTTTGTAATTCTATTAATTGTAGCTTTCTGCTTTCTATATTGCATAATCGGAACTGCAGGGAAACCTCCCATTAACTCTGCTTTATTAATATCTTTAGTAACTCCTGAACGAGCGGATAATATTACACCAGATTTTATTTTTAAATGACCTGCAATACCAACTTGAGCCCCTAAAATAACATTTTCTCCTATAACTGTGCTTCCAGCTATTCCAGATTGACCACAAATAATTGTGCCCTTACCAATACAAACATTATGTGCAATATGAACTAAATTATCTATCATTACATTATCATCAATTACTGTATCACCTAAAGACCCTCTGTCGATTGTAGTATTGGCACCAACTTCAACATTATTCTTAATTATAACTCTTCCTCTGTGAGGAAATTTATAAACCCCTTTATCATCAAAATTGAACCCAAATCCAGTTGTACCTATTCTTGCTCCAGGATAAATTAGAGAATTTTTTCCAATATGTGAATAATTTATAGTACAATTTGAACCAATTTCAGAACTTTCATCAATTATAACACCATTACCTATAACAGTATTTTCTCCGATGATTACACCTTTTCCAATTGAAACATTCTTTCCTAAAATAACTCCTTTCTTTATTGTTGCATTTCTAGAAATTTTACTTTCAGAAGCTGGTAAATGGTTTCCTGGCGATATAAGACTAAGACAAAAAGCAAATATTCTTCTTGGCATTTTACAAATCAAAAAAGAATTTTTATTATTTACAAATGTTGAGTGTTTAGGATCAATGACAATACAACCTACTTTTATATTTTTCAGATATTTAATATATTTAGGATTTTCAATAAAAACTAAATCTTGTTTATTAGCTTTTTGAATTGTGGCACATGATTCAATTGAAATATCTTTTAAAATAGAATTGGAGTGATATAAATCAGGGAATAAAGTTTGTACTTTTTTTATCAATTCTGACAATTTATATGGCACTGAATTACCATAAAAATTCTGGTCAATAATCATTGTTTTAAATTTTCCAAAGTTTCAGAATAAATTTTATTAAAATTGAAATCATCTGATTTACTATTCAGCTCTTCTAAAACTTTAGATGTAAAATTTATTTCATCATTAGCATAAACTATATTGTCAGTTTTAAATACTAAGAGCAAATTTTCCCTTATCGCTAAATCTCTTACGATTTCATTAACAGTGTCTGCAATTAATTTTTGAGATAACTGAAAATTTGTTTCTAATTGTTGTCTACTCTTCTGAACTAATTTTTGAATTGATGCTACTTTATTCTCAAAATCCTTAATTAAAATTTGAAAATCAGAATTATTGATAATATCTCGTTTTTCATTGATTTCTTTTTCTGCTTGTCTTAAAGCTATTTCCTCTTGATTAATTGACTGTTGAAATAAATTCCTTCCCTTATCAAGTTCCTTTTGAAGATTTTGAGAGGGAATTGAGTTTTTCAAAATATACTTCAGATCTACATAACCTATATCAATATTTTTTGAAAATAAGTTTAGAGGATAAAATAAGATCAAAATTAAAATTAAAAACCTTTTCATCATAGACTTAAAAAGTAGAGCCTAATCTAAACTCAAATTTTTGAAGTTGGTCATATGATTCTTTTTTAATTGCATCCGCCCAAGTAAAAGTTAACGGCCCTATTGGAGTTTCCCATTGGAAACCATAACCAAATGATATTCTTAGCTCCTTTTGGTCAGTGCTAATTGCATAATTATCTACAGTATCATCAACTCCCCATAAAGAGCCAAAATCAGTAAAAATTGTCCATTGTATACCAGTTTCACTAGGCAAACCTATTCCAGATCTCAAAGCTACTCTTCCTGCATAATAATTATTTCCACCAACAGCAGAAGCAGATGAGTTTTCTTCAGTTCTAGGCCCTATTCCTGATGAGTCAAAACCACGAACTTTTCTACCACCAAGAAAAAACCTATTTGTTTTAGAAATATTTTCATCTATACCCTTAATGTTTCCATATTCTCCACTAATTCCAACGATCAAATCAACATAATCATATTTATAATAATAACTCCCTCTAAGTACTGAACTTAAATAATTTATATCGCCACCTAATCCAGCAAATTGCTCTGACAAAGCATAGTAATAACCACTTGCAGGGTTAAACCTATTGTCCCTAGTATCTTTAGATATTCTATAACCTAGAGAAGATAAAACTTTTCCACCATCAGTTGACAATTTATTATCATTACTATCTAATTTTTCAGTTTCAACATTTTGCAATGTGTAACTAAAATTATGATAGAAATCGTTGGCAGAGCTAAAACCAGCACTTGAGGAAAAGCCTAATGATTTTGTTCTTTGATCTGCTGAAGTGTCAGTAAGGGTATTGTTAAATAAATCAAAACTCCCAGTTAAGTTTCTATTAAAAAGATAAGGTTGGGTTAATCCAACAGCAAAGTTTTGCCTCTTATCTGATAGAGATAAACTAAATTTAGCTCTTTGCCCTCTCCCAAGGAAGTTCTTTTCTGAAATTCCAAACTGAGTGCTAAATTCATCAAAAGTTGAATAAGCAATTCCTAAAGAAACATCACCTGTGGCCTGCTCCTCAACATCAATATTAAGGTTTGCTTGATTTTGTTTTGAACCAGGTTCTATGTTTACATTAACATTCTTAAAAAAACCCAAGTTTCTTATATTTTTTTCAGATCTTTTAATTTTAAGCCTATTAAATGGATCGCCTTCAACTAATTGAATCTCTCTTCTAATTACACTATCAAGAGTTCTTGAATTTCCTGTAATATTTATAAATTCAATATAGTTTTTAGTACCTTGGCTAATATTTAAAATTAAGTCTATAGAAGCATTTTCTTCATCTATGTTGAATTCTGGTATAATCTCTGAAAAAGCAAAACCTTTATCAGCTAAAGAAGCATTAATATTAGAAATACCTTTCTCTAATTTCTTTACATTGTACCAATCATAATCACTAACTGGAATTAGATTTCTAAAATTAATATTGGGAAGATCCTCTACCTTTGATTGTATTTTAATAGATGAAATTTTATACCTTTTCCCTTCATTTAATAAAAAAAGAATTGAAAACCCACTTTTATCAGGCAAAAGATCTCCTTGTTTTTTTAAAACATTAAATTTTATAAAACCTCGAGTAAAATAAAACTCCCTTAATTTTGAAGCATCAATTTCAAGTCTATCTTCATTGTAATTATCTGAAGTTGTAATAAATCTCCACCAGGCTGTTTGTTTAGATGTAATAATTTCTTTCAACCTTCTGTCAGAAAAAATATCATTACCGATAAAACTAATATTCCTTATTGTGTAAAGGGGACCTTCATTAATTTCGAAAACAAGATCAACCCTTTTACCTTCAAGCTCTACAACTTTTGGAATAATTTTTGTGCCAAATCTTCCTTGAGTTTTATATAGCTCAATAATCTTGGTAATAGCTTCTGATACAAGATTTTTTGAAAAAATTTGATTCTTTTTTAAACTGATGACATCAGTAAGAATTTCATCTTCAAACCTTTTATTTCCCTCAAAACCAATTAAATTTAAAATTGGGTTTTCTTCTACTAATATAGTTATTACATTGTTGTCCTCTGAAACCTCTACAGTTTCAAAAAAACCTGTTTTATACAATTCTTTTAGAGCTAGGTTAATATTTTGAGAAGTGTATTCAGAACCCTCCGAAATAGAAATAAATGCTAATATAGTTTCATTATCAACCCTTAAATTACCCTTAATTATAATTTCAGAAATTTTTTGGTTAGCCAAAGATATGCTAATATTAATAAAAAATAATATTAAAATGCAAAAAGTAATTCGAATAAATTTCCAAAATAAAAACATATCAACACCCTAGTATTGGATTATAAATCTTAAAATAAGCAATTGTCAAAAAAACCGAGCTATATCATTAATCGTTATCATAAGCATTAAAGCTAAAAGTAGGCTAATGCCACCTTTCATTAATAGGTTTTGAAAATAAATAGGCAATGGTTTCCCAAAAAAAATTTCAATTATATATAAAACTATGTGGCCTCCATCTAAAGCCGGTATAGGTAGAAGATTAACTAAACCTAGGTTTAAAGAAATTAGAGCTCCAAAAAAAATTAAAGGCACAATACCTGACACAAGTGCTTGACCGGACAATTCAGCTATTCTGACAGGGCCGCCTATCTCTCCCTTTTGAACATTCCCAGACAATAATTTAATTATTCCCCTTATCATTGATTGGGTAATAAATACTGTATCAATGAAACTATTATATAATGATTCTGAAAAACCAAACGTTTTGAGAAATCCTGAATTTGAAATTATACCAACTTTGCCAATATAAATTTTTAATTCGTCTGACCATTTAGATTCTGGCTTTATATTTAGTTGTATTAAATTTTTATCTCTTATAATTCCAAATACTAATTCTACTTCAGGACTTTCAAAAATAATTTGTCTAATTTCTTCAAAATTTTTTACTTTTATATTGTTTATTGAAATAATCTTATCATTGGGTAAAATTCCTGATTGTTCAGCCGGTGAGCCTTTAATTACATCATTAACGACATTAGTTACTTCGATTTTTCCAAAAAAGAAATAAATACCAGCAATTAACACTACTGTTAAAAAGAAATTAAATAAAGGTCCCGCAAATACAATTAATAATCTTTGCAATGGACTAGCATACTCAAATGAGCCTTTTTTAACTTCAGGCCTGGGTGTTTCTGGATTTATGTTAAGTTCTCCACGCATCTTTACAAAACCACCAATTGGAATTGCAGCAATCTGCCATTTTGTATCCCTTTTATCATTAAAAGAATAAAGTACTGGACCAAAACCAATTGAAAATATGTCCACATGCACACCAAAAATTCTGGCAAACATAAAATGACCCAATTCATGAATAAAAACAATTGGGGTAAGTATTAACAAAAAAGCTAAAAGAGACTGAAAAAAAGTTAAATCTATATTCATATCAAGTTATTTTATTTACTTCATTTTCAGAGAGCTCTCTTGCCAATTTATCATATTTGAAAACTTCTTCAATAGAATTTGGGTTACCTTTTGAAGATAAGTTAGTTACTTTTTCTACAATAGAAAAAATATCAGTAAACTTTATCTTTTCATCAAGAAAACTCTTCACTGCAACCTCATTAGAGGCATTAAAATAATTAGTTGCAATAAACCCTTTTTCTAAAGCAATCCTTGCAATTCTAATAGAAGGAAAGATTTCCTCATTTAAATTATAAAAGTTTAATGAAGAAATGCTTTTTTGTTTAACAAAATGTTTAGAAATTTTAGGAAAATACAAAGCATTAAAAATTGGTATCTTCATATCTGGTTGTGACATGTAAGTAATAATCCCCCCATCAATTAGAGTTACCAACCCATGCATAATTGATTCTGGATGCACTAGAACATCAATTTTATTTGATGGCAAAGAAAATAAAATTGATGCTTCAATAACTTCTAATCCTTTATTCATTAAAGTTGCACTGTCAATTGTATTTTTTGGACCCATTTCCCAAGTTGGGTGCTTAAGGGCATCTGTCTGCTTCCTAAGCCTTAACATTTCGAAGTTATCTTTTCGAAAAGGCCCACCTGATGCTGTAATAGTTATTCTTTCTATTTCTTCTAAATGATAGTTTTTTAAAATTTGAGAAAGTGCATTATGCTCAGAATCTACTGGTATTAGTCTAGAACCATATTTTTTAACTTGTTCAATAAGAAGGTTCCCACCTGCTACAATTGACTCTTTATTTGCAATAGCAATATCTTTCCCTTTCTTGACAGCGATAAATGTTGGTTGAAGTCCAGCAAAACCAGAGATGCCATTTATGAGAAGGTCATAATCTATATTAAGAAAATCAGAAAATGAATCACTGCCAAAGAATAGTTTTGAGCCCTTATTAAAACCAAGCTTATTTATTTTTTTTTCTAATTTAAGATCAGTAAAAATTATATTTTTTGGTTCAAAGTATTTAGAAATCTCAACCATCCTACTTTGATTTTGATGAGAAGAAATGCCAACAACTTCGAAATCATTTTTAAAATGCTTGATAATTTCTAATGTTGACTGCCCAATTGAACCTGTGGCACCTAAAATTATGATTTTTTTCTTCATAGAATTTTCATTTAAATTAAATTAAAATAAATGGGAATGACTATAAAGATTGAACTCATTAACAAACTGTCAAACCGATCGAGAAACCCTCCATGACCTGGGATGAGAGAACCACTGTCCTTAACATTATTCTTCCTCTTATACATTGATTCAACTAAATCTCCAATTTGACCAAACAAAGATATAAATAGCCCTATAAAAATATTAATAGTTAATTCAGCACTAAATTCAAGATACGTTGCAACTAAAATAGCTATTAAGATAGCACTTATTGAACCAGAATAAGTTTTATTAGGACTTATTTTGGGAAATATTTTTGGACCTTTTAGAATGCTACCACCGATGTATGCCCCAACATCAGAAACTGAATTAACAATTATGAGGAAAAGTAAAATCAGTGAACTATACTCAAATAATATTAACAATATGTAACTAGATAAAAAAATTATATGGATTAAAAAAAATGAGAATAACTTTTTTCTAAAAATCAAAAATATAGTAAAAATTAAAACTAATAAAAATAAATAATTATAAACTTCAGGCAAAAAATTATTAATTTTTAAAATTAAAAAAGCACTTACAACAGTAGTTACAAATATATTAGTTGTTAAAATCTTACTTTTAGATAACGAAAATTTTGATAACTTAATTGTCTCAACATATAATCCAATGCTTATTAAAAAAATAATTATATAAAAAATTGGACTTTCCAGCCAAATTAAAAACAATATTGGCAGCATCATCAAAATTGATAAAGAGCGAATTATTAAATTTCTATAATTAATACTTCATATCCTATTGATTTTAGAATTATACACTTTTAATATCTTGTTCTTTTTGAGCAAGCATATTATCAATTTCTTTAACAAATTCATCAGTGATATTTTGAATTTTGTTTTCAGAATCTCTTTTTTCATCTTCACTAATAGAGCTATCCTTTTCTAATTTTCTAATATTTTCAATAATATCACGTCTAACATTTCTTATAGATACTTTAGCTTGCTCTGAATATTTTCCTGCAACTTTAACTAACTCTATTCTTCTTTCCTCTGATAACTCTGGGATAGGTATCCTAATTGTACTACCCTCTGTTTGAGGATTTAAGCCTAAATCAGATTCTCTTATTGATTTTTCAATTCCAGTCACCATAGTTTGATCCCAAACTTGAATTAAAATCAATCGAGCTTCCGGAGTGCTTAAAGAAGCCACTTGATTAATAGGCATTTTACTTCCATACGCATCAACTTTAAGTGTGTCGAGTAAAGCAGTAGAGGCTCTTCCTGTCCTTAAGCCTATAAATTCGTCCTTTAGAGAATTTATTGCTCCACTCATTCTTCTTCTCAAATCATTTTCATCAAATGCCATTCCAATCTCCATATTTACTTAATAATTGTAAATTTTCCTTTTCCAGCAACAACTTGTGAAAATGCTCCTCTTTCATGAATTGAAAAAACAATTACAGGAACATTGTTTTCCCTGGCCAGGGATATGGCTGCAGCATCCATGACTTTTAGATCTTTACCAAGAACATCCATATATTTTAGTTCATCATATCTTATAGCATTAATATTCTTTTTAGGGTCCTCAGAATAAACACCATCGACATTTGTTGCTTTAAACATAGCATTACATTTCATTTCTGAAGCTCTCAATGCGGCAGCTGTGTCAGTTGTAAAATATGGGTTTCCTGTACCTGCAGCAAAAATTATCACCCTACCTTTTTCAATATGCCTTTCAGCTCTCCTCCTAATATACGTTTCACAAACTGAGGAAATAGGTAAAGCTGATTGAACTCTGGTATTGATACCAATTAATTCTAGAGCATTCTGTATGGCTAAAGCATTCATTACCGTAGCCAACATTCCCATGTAGTCACCAGTAGTTCTCTCTATTCCAGCCTCCTCAGCAGAAATTCCTCTAAAAATATTTCCACCACCAACCACTAGACAAACTTCTACACCTAATCTAACTACGGTTTCTATTTCTTCAGTAATCCTTGAAACTGTCGATGGATCAATCCCGAATGATTGATCGCCCATTAAAGCTTCACCAGAAATTTTGAGCAAAACTCTTTTATATTTTAATTTCATAAATCATGCTTTATAATTTTTATCGATAATATGATAAACTTTTAATAATTTATATATTAAAATAAAATTAATTAATCAGACAATTGCTCAGCAACTTCTTCAGCAAAGTTTTTTGTATCTTTTTCAATGCCTTCACCCAAATTAAATCTAATAAAACTATTAATTTTAATATCTTTATTTATCTCTTTTGAGAATTTCTTTATTACATCACTTACTTTAGTTTCACCATCAATAACAAAAACTTGCTCTAACAAAACTACCTCTGAGTAAAACTTTCTTAACCTACCTTCAACCATTTTTTTTGCAATCTCTTCAGGCTTTCCAGATGACATGGCTTGATCAATTAAAACTTTTCTTTCTCTATCAACCAATTCACTTGACAAGTCTTCTATTGATAAACTAGAGGGTGAAGTGGCGGCGATATGCATTGCTAATTCTTTCCCTAATTTATTTAACTGTGATGCATCTGCATTTGATTCTAAAGCAACCAAAACTCCAATTTTACCAAGGTCATCCTTAACTGAATTATGAATGTACCCTATAACTGCTCCA
>NYVQ01000038.1 GCA_002684695.1 SAR116 cluster bacterium
TAAATTTTCTTTTCTTATAAATTAACTCAAAGGTAAACTTAATTTTTGAAAAAAAATAAAAGTAACTTTAGAATTGATATAATTATAATTTTTATTGTTTTGCTCTTAGGACCGGTTGCAGGCCTAATTCTGTCAAGAACCAATCTACTAGAACAATTTGATCTTCTAGAAGATGTCATCCCAGAGACCAATTATTATAATCAAAAAAAATCCTTTAATGAGGATGAGATAGTTTTTAGTTCTCCTAAGTCTTTACATCTTGAAAGTTTCTTGTACCAAATAAAATTAGACTACAAAGTGGTCTCAAATATAGACAATCTTCCAAATTTTGATTTATTATCTTTGCCTAAAGATCTGTCAAGTATTGAACCAACATCTCGAAGAAAGGCAATTTTCCTTTCATCTATTTTACCTTTAATCGTGAAATCAAATATAAATATCTTAAATGATAGAAAGAAACTTTGCCAAGCGATTAAAAGTAATGATGTTGAAACAAAACTAGAAATCGCTCAAAAATATTTTATAGATCTTTCCAAAATAGAAAAAATTATGATTGATAAAGAACTGCTTCGTAAAGTTGATGCAGTTCCTATTTCATTGGTTTTAGCGCAGGCTGCAGCAGAAAGTGGGTGGGGGACTTCACGATTTGCTTTGGAAGGCAATGCACTTTTTGGACAATGGACTTGGGATAAATCAAAAGGTATTGAACCTAAATCCGCATCTGATCAAAAGGCAGCTGTTAGAAAATTTAACAACTTAAAAGATTCAATTTTTTCTTATCTTATTAATCTAAATACTCATAAAGCTTATTCATCTATGAGAGCTAAAAGAAATAGAAACTGTAATCAAAAAAAATTAATTAGTGGTTATGAATTAGCAAATTGGATGGGAAATTATGCAGTGACTCGTGATGAATATATAAAGTTACTTAGGAATATTATTAAGAAAAATAAACTAGGTAATCTTGATGATCTAGTTTAATAGAAATTGTCGTCCAAGCCAATGCCATCTTCCATTCGAGCCAGGCATTGTACAGTTTATACGGTGTCTCGGTCTGTAAAACTTCTTATCTGTTCTTACTTCTACTCTTTGTCCAATAATTGTAACATCTGCTTCACCAATCCCACTTATGAAGCATTGTAACTGTTTTATCTGGGAATAATTTTTTCCTAAAGTAAATCCATAAGGAGGAGGGTTTTCTGAGATAACAGGGCTTTTAGGATGAACATCATTGACCACTATTGGAAGTGTACTAGATGCTTCTATCAATCTATCTAAGCTACCATATGCTTCATTCATTGCAAACCTTGGGAGCTCATGAAAACCTAAACTAGGATGAGCTGCTCCAGATTGCTGACCAAAAGCTGCTATAAAGTTTTCCTTTGCAACTTTTTTTGCAATTAGATTATATTCACCATATGGATAAGCAAAAAGATTTGGTTTTTCACCTAACTCATCAATAAACCTTGTATTAGAATAATTAACTTCATTTCTTATATTTTCTTCAGACAAACGGTGCATATGAGGATGTGACTTTGTTTGGCTTCCAATTTCCACACCGTTGTTTTTAAGCTCCCTGATTTGATCCCAACTCATATATCCATTCAAACCCTGATCAATTGGATCAGTGGCAACAAAAATAGTGAAAGGGATTTTATTGTTTTTAAGTATTGGCCAGGCATTTTCATAAACTGAAATAAAAGCATCATCTATAGTTAATGCTACAGTAAACTCAGGAAGTTCCTTTCCGGCTTTCAATTCTTCAATTATTTTTGATAATTTCATTACATTATATTTTGGATTTTTTAATTCAATAATATGACTTTCAAATCTATCCACTTGGATATTAGTTGATGGATGGTTTGGTTCTCCAAAACGATGATACATTATTATTGAGACAGAATCTTGAGCAAGTGAATAGCTGTAAATTAGAATATTTATAACTAAAATTAAAAAAAAATTAAAAAAAATGATATTGTACTTCATATTGTGAATTTATATTTATTATATTAATTAATACTTTTAGATTTAATTTCAAAACTTTTCAAGAAGAAGCGAGAAAACCATTGAACTTTTTAGCTATTGATTCTACAGGCCATTTTTCATCTGTAGGTATCTTTGAAATAAGTAATAAAAAACTTGTATTAAAAGACAGTAACTTTAATTTTTTAATCGAGAACAATAATAAACCTATAGATAAATTAATTAGCCAAACAATCCATACAAATCAAATAGAAAATTTAGATTTTATTGCAGTCTCACTTGGTCCTGGATCATTTACTAAAATAAGAGCATCTCTAGCATTTACTCAAGGACTTTCCTTTGGATTAAAAGCACCAATAATTGGTGTTAATGGATTTCAAAAACTATTTGAAGTTGGTAAAAGTTTGAATAAAAAAAACACTGGATTATTGATAGCTTGTGATACATTTAGAAAATCTGCATTTGTAAGCCTTCAAAACATTAGAAATAAAAGTTTTGATAATAAAATAGAAATTTCTTCAGTTGATGAAATTAAGAATATGAAAGACATAAAGACTTATTCTAATATTACTGTTTTAGGTGACTTATCAAGTCAAGTTAACAAGCTTCTTATAAATAATGGATTTAAGGTTTATGAAGAAGTCCAAACATATGGTTATAAAGAAATTGGATTAACAGCATTAGTTAGTATTGCTTTAAAAATAAAAAAAAATAATGATAATTTCAACCAGGACCCCATTTATATCTCTGCACCACTTACAAATGAAAGGAAAAATAAGATTTGAATTTAAGCTTTTGTGATATCAGAAATACGCCAATTAATGATATAAATATTTTAGAAAAAGAAACGTATGATCATCTCATAAATTTCTATGAAGTAAATGAAAATTTTATATCAAAAGTAGAGGGATTATCAATTAAGTTAGAAGAATATATAGGACATATTTATGCGCATAGAGCTGCAGATCAAGCAGATATAATATCATTTGTTATTAAAGAAAAGTTTAGAAAGCAGAATTTTGGAACTTTATTGTTTAAAGCTTTTATTTCGAATTTAAGAATTAATGGTGTAAAGAATGTATTTTTAGAAGTTTCAGAAAAAAATATTATAGCTCAAAAATTTTATTATAGATTTGGCTTTGAAAATGTTGGATATAGAAAAGACTATTACAAAGAAAAAAGTGGTAAGATTAATGCTTATTTATTTAAAACAAAAATTTAAAATATTCTTTCAAATTGAGTTAATATTTTGACAAAAAAGCTATATATAAAAACCTTTGGTTGCCAAATGAATTTTTATGACTCAGAGAAAATGTCTGATTTGCTCACAAATCATGGCTACGAAAGAACAGAGGTTCAAGATGACGCTGATCTAATCATTATCAATACATGTCATATCAGGGAAAAAGCTTCTGAAAAGCTTTTTTCTGACTTAGGACGAATTAAAAAATTAAAAGATAAAAAGGATATAAAACTTGCTGTGACTGGTTGTGTTGCACAAGCTGAAGGAGATCAAATTAAAAGTAGAGCACCGTATGTTGACTTTATCACTGGTCCCCAATCATATCATAGAATACCCGAGACACTTAGAGAGTTATCTTTAGGTAAAAAAGTATCGCCTATTTTAGAATTTCATCCCAATGAAAAATTTGATAATCTTGAATATGGTAAAGAATATAAAGGTCCAACTTCATTTGTTACAATTCAAGAAGGCTGTGATAAGTTCTGTACTTTTTGTGTGGTGCCGTATACTCGAGGGGCTGAATTTTCTAGATCAATTTCAGAAATAAAAGATGAAATATACAGCTTAACAGATCAAGGTGTTTGTGAGGTAACTCTTTTAGGCCAAAATGTTAATTCATGGCATGGTTTAGACACATTAGGAAATGAAAGAGGCCTCGCTCATTTAATTAGTGAGATATCCAGTATAGAGAAAATTAAAAGGATTAGATATACAACTTCACATCCATTAGACATGGATGAAGAATTAATTCATGCACATAAAAACATTTCAAAACTTATGCCTTATTTACATCTACCCGTTCAGTCTGGATCAGATAAAATACTTAATGCAATGAATAGAAGACATACCGCAAAAGAATATATTCAAATTATAGATAAAATTAGAAAAATCAATCCAAATATAGCTCTTTCAGGGGACTTTATTGTTGGTTTCCCTGGTGAGAATGATAAAGATTTTGAAGATACAATTGATTTAATAGAAAATGTTCAATTTGCACAATCTTACTCCTTTAAATATAGTATTAGACCAGGAACACCTGCTTCAATTCTAGATACACAGGTACCAGAAAGCACAAAAAAAGAAAGACTATCTAAACTACAAAAGGTTTTATTTTCACAACAACATAAATTTAATTTAAAATTTATAGGAAATGAAGTTAACGTACTAATTGAAAAAACAGGTGGCAGAGAAAATCAGATTATGGGAAGAAGTGAGTATATGCAGTCTGTATATATCAACGATAATGTTGGATCTATAGGAGATATTAAGAAAATAAAGGTTACTCATGCAGGCCAAAATAGCTTAAAGTCCTTATAAGAGGATAATATTTTTGCAAAAAAAACTAAATCAAGAAAATAATAAAAAAAGTATAAATATTAATTTTGATGATATCTCTCTAGTTCCTCAATTAATAGGAGTTAATAATAAAAACCTTCGCGAAATTGAAGAAATTATTAATGTTGAACTTGATAGTAATGGAAGTTTAATTAATTTGTATGGGAATCAAAAAGATTGTACTTTAGCAAAAAAAATTATTGAAAATTCATATTTAAAGTTGAAAGATTATAAAAAAAATAAAATTGAATTTGAGGAATTTTCTATAAATTTTGATATTAATAATGTAATGAATAAATCCGTTGATATCAATAAAGAGATCAGTGCTTTAGAGAAACATAGAATTAATACTTGGAAAAAAACAATAATTCCAAAGACTGATGGTCATAAATCGTATTTATCATCTTTAAATATCAATGACGTTGTTTTTTGCATTGGACCAGCTGGTTCTGGTAAAACTTATCTTGCAGTTGCAAATGCAATAAACTGCCTTAAAAATAGAAAGGTAGAAAAGGTTATTCTTTCTCGTCCAGCTGTTGAGGCAGGGGAAAAAATTGGATTTCTACCAGGGGACATCAAAGATAAAGTTGATCCGTATTTAAGACCAATCTATGATGCTTTACATGATATGATGCCTGCAGAAAAAGTTGAGAAAAAACTTTTGTCTGGTGAGATAGAAATTGCACCTCTTGCTTTTATGAGGGGTAGAACATTAAAAAATTCTTATATAATTATTGATGAAGCACAAAATACATCACCAATACAAATGAAGATGGTTCTTACTAGGCTTGGTGAAGGTTCAAAAATGGTTGTAACAGGAGATTTAACTCAAGTTGATTTACCTAAGGGACAGCAATCAGGCCTCACGGAAGCAGTAAAAATCCTGAACGGTATAAAAGGAATAGATATTTTGAAATTAGACGTGGTCGATATTGTAAGACATTCTATTGTCTCTAAAATTATCAAGGCATATGAGAAGCTTTAATTTTTCATCTGAGACAAAATTAATAAAGTTTGACATCGAGGTAAGTGATCCCAGACTATGGGAAAACCATAAATTAGTTTTTGATAGCTTTTCCATGAAATTTTTTTCTAAAGTAATAGAGAACACATTAAAAAAAAATACATTAGTATCAATATTATTAACTGATGATAAAAATATAAAAATATTAAATTACAGGTGGAGAAAAAAAAATCAAACTACTAACGTTCTATCATTTCCGTTAGAATCATTTATAAAAGAAGGTAAATATTTATTCATTGGAGATATAGTTTTGTCATATGAAACAATAAAAAAGGAATCGATACAAAGAAAAATAAACTTTAGAGACCATTTTTTACATTTATGTCTTCACGGAATACTCCATTTATTAGGTTATGATCATAAAAAACAAGAAGAAGAAAGAGAGATGGAAAATATAGAAATAAAACTTCTTTCTTTAATAAATATTCAAAATCCATATTTAACAAATGCAGAGGACCTTTAATGGTAAAATCGATTTTAAAAAGTTTTGGGTTTAGTAAATCGCTAACCAATCCAAGAGAAGAAATACAAGATATTATCAGTGAGGAAGGTCCAAAAGAGCAGGCATTTGACGCACATGAGAAAATTCTTTTGAAAAACATTCTCGGTTTAAGGGCAATAACAGCGTCCGATATAATGGTCCCTAGAGCAGACATTATTGCAGTAGATATTGAAGAAAAATCTGAAAACATTATAAAAAAGATGACAACAGCTGGGCATAGCCGACTTCCAGTTTTTAAAGGTGCATTAGATAAAGTTCTTGGTGTAATTCATATAAAAGACATTACATCAAAAATTTCAGAAAATGAACAAATTGATGTAAAAAGTCTTTTGAGACCAGCTATTTTTTCATCACCTTCATTAAGGTTGTTAGATTTACTCCAAGAAATGAGATTAAAGAGATTGCACCTTGCTCTTGTTTTAGATGAGTTTGGTGGCGTTGATGGCCTTCTCACAATCGAAGACCTTGTAGAAGAAATTGTTGGTGAAATTGAAGATGAACATGATGACCCTGATGCTCCTTTGGTAATTAATTCAGGAAAAGGGATTTTATTAGCTGATGCAAGACTTGAAATGGAAGAACTTGAAAAAATAACTGGCAAATTAACCACTGATGAATCTGACTTTGAGATTGATACTTTAGGTGGATTAATTTGTTCAATAGCTGGAAGAGTTCCAGGAAGAGGGGAATGTATTCGACATCCTATAGGGATAGAATTTCAAATTCTAGAAGGTGATGCTCGAAGAGTGAGAAAAGTAAAAATTAGAGGTGTTAATTCAAAAAAATAATTTTTACTACGGTTCTATAAAATAATGAAATTTAAAATAAATAAGTTTAAAAACAATTCGAATCTTATTAAATATCCTTTTTTATTCTTAATTGGAATTCTTGCGACTTTTTCTCTACCGCCCTTTAGTATTTTTCCATGTGTTTTTTTAATTTCGATATCAATATTCTATCTTTTGAATTCTGACGATCTCAAAGAAGCATTTCTTATTGGTTTCTTTCTAGCCTTTGGTTGGTTTTTAGTTTCTCTGTATTGGATAAGTAATGCTATTTTAACAGGTGGAAAAGAGTTTTTCTGGATGATTCCATTTGTTTTTTTTGGTCTTCCAGCTCTTTTATCAATTTTCTGGGGCCTAGCATTTTTTTTTACTAACCTGATAGGTCAAAATATTACTGAAAGACTATTTTTGTTATCAATACTTTTTCCATTATTTGAGTGGTTAAGAGGCAATATTTTGTCAGGTTTTCCATGGAACATGTTAGGATTTTCTCTAAGTTCACCTCTCGAATTTGCGCAAACCATTTCATTTTTAGGCCCATATGGGCAAAATATTTTAATAGTATTTCTGATAACAATACCAGTTTCGTTTTATTATAATAAAAAATTTTTTCTCTCCATCGCAACAGTTGTTTCTGTGGCTGCTTTATTAACTAGTACGTATCTATATAATAATAACAAAATACGCTTTACAAAACAGAATATTAGAATAGTTCAGCCTAATTTCTCTCATTTTGAAAAGTGGGATAAGTCTAAATATTTTATTAATCAAGAAAAACTGATAGAATTATCA
The DNA here is from genome assembly GCA_002684695.1 of SAR116 cluster bacterium. Taxonomy (GTDB): domain Bacteria; phylum Pseudomonadota; class Alphaproteobacteria; order Puniceispirillales. The sequence goes on from NYVQ01000038.1 coordinate 7,665, forward strand.
AACGATAGATCAAATGAAAATTTTTTGATTATTTGGCCTGAAACAGCAATTGTTAACTTTATTGACAAAATAAATGAAGACATTTCCTATATTGTAGATAATATTTTTTATAAAAATTCAGGAATTCTGATTGCTGGAATACCAAGAAAAGAAATGATAAATAGCAAAAATTATTATTATAATTCGATGATAGCGATAGATCAGAATGGTGAAATTTTAGGAAACTATGATAAAAAAAGGTTAGTTCCTTTTGGTGAATATAATCCGTTTAGAGCGTTTTTAAGTTTTTTTAGTGTTATTGCAACAGATAAAGAATTTTCTAAAGGAGGACGAAGCAATCAATTTTTTGCTTTTAACAATTTAAATCTGTTTCCTATGATTTGCTATGAAGCAATATTCCCCTTTAAAGCAAATAAAGATAAATCATATGATCTGATTATAAATATAACAAATGATGCATGGTTTGGGGAAACTTTAGGACCAGAACAACATTTTTGGTTGGCTAAGCAAAGAGCTGTTGAAACTGGTATACCTATGGTGAGGGTTTCAAATAGTGGAATTTCTAGTTTAATTGCCCCAAATGGGGAGGAAATAGAAAGCCTAAATTTTGGAAGCTCTGGTTTTTTAGAATTAAAAATTCCTGAGAAATTCAAACAAACTTTATACTTAAAATTTGGCGAGAAAATTTATTATTTAATAACATTAGTATTAATTTTTACATTTATTTTTTTTAAAAGAAGAGGTTTTAACTAGAAATAAAAGATTGGTTTTCATTATTTAAGTGTTTAATTTTATAAATTAATTAAGTAATATGCTATAGTATTTATTCTTTTTTAAAAAGAAGATTTACTAAATAAGATTTTATTATTAATAGTGGGATTTATCCCATTACAAGGAATGCATTTTTTTGTGGTTTTAAACCCATTAAAATTATGTAATTAATGATTCTAATATTTTAGAAAAATTTAAAGTGTAATTATTTATTACTTTGAATATAAAAAAAGGAGGATTTAATCATGGAAGGAAACTACTTATTTACATCGGAATCTGTTTCTGAGGGGCACCCAGACAAAGTTTGTGATATTATATCAGATACTGTCTTAGACTTATGTTTATCAAAAGATCCTCAAGCTAGAGTTGCATGTGAAACAATGACTACAACAAATAGAACTGTTTTGGCAGGAGAATTGAGAGTTCCAGAGAGTTGTATGCAAAGTAATGGGAAACAGTTATCGACAGATTTTAAACATGAGATTGAAGGCGCAGTAAGGCAGGCCGTTAAGAACATTGGTTATGAACAAGATGGTTACCACTGGAATAATATGGTAGTTGAAAATCATTTGCATGGACAATCACCAGATATTGCTATGGGTGTTGATGCAGGAGACAATAAAGATGAAGGTGCTGGAGATCAAGGTATTATGTTTGGTTATGCATGTAGGGATACAGATGTTTTAATGCCTGCAGCAATTCATTATTCACATAAAATCCTTCAATCACTTGCTGAAGCCAGGCACAGTGGTGAAGCAAGTATATTAGGCCCTGATAGCAAATCGCAAATAACCTTAGAGCATGTTAATGGCCAACCAGTTAAGGCAACCTCTGTTGTGGTTTCCACGCAGCATATTGAGCAAGCATCTCAAGAAGAAATTAAAGAACTTGTTAGAAAACACGTAATTAGTGTACTCCCTGACGGATGGATGTGTGAAGAAAATAGGTTTTTTGTTAATCCTACGGGTAATTTTGTTGTTGGTGGTCCAGATGGTGATTCTGGATTAACAGGAAGAAAGATTATTGTTGATACATATGGGGGGTCCTCACCTCATGGTGGTGGTGCATTCAGTGGAAAAGATCCTACAAAAGTTGATAGATCTGCTGCTTATATTTCAAGGTATATGGCTAAAAATGTAGTAGCTGCAAATTTGGCTGAAAAATGTACTATACAATTATCATATGCCATTGGTGTTTCTGAACCACTTTCACTTTATGTAAACACCAATAATACTGGCAAAATATCAGATCAAGAATTATCAAATATTTTAAGAAAAGAAGTCGATTTAACTCCTTCTGGTATCAGGTCAAAACTAGGTTTAAATAATTCCATTTATACTCCATCTGCATCTTACGGTCATTTTGGAAGAATACCAGATGAGATTGTAAGAGGATCTTTTTCATGGGAAAAAACAGATTTAATTGATAAAATTTCGTGATATCTTAATTAGATTTTAAAAGTTAATTGAAATTATTCGGAAGAAAAAAAGGGAGGAAGATTAGTTCAAAAAAGATTAATTTAATTAATAACTTTCTTCCTACTATATCCTTAAACAAAAAATTCATTTTTAATCAAATTCTATCTTCTAAAAAAAAGAAATTTTTAGAAATAGGGTTTGGTCATGGAGAGAATTTAATAAAATTGTCTCGGGATAGGCCAGATTGGGTTTTTTTAGGTGTTGAATATTTTATTAATGGTGTTGCCTCAATACTGGATAAAATTAATTCAGAAAAAATTAAAAATATATTTATATTACATGGAGATGGAAGAGAGTTTTTGGAAAAACTACCGAAAAATTCTATTAATGAGTCCTGTATTCTATTTCCTGATCCTTGGCATAAATCAAGACATTCTGAAAGAAGAATAGTACAAAAAAATTTTATTAATACTTTATCAAAGGTTATGAAAAAAGACTCAAGTCTTCATATGTCAAGTGATGATCCCGTTGCACAAGAATGGATACTAAAATGCTTTATATTCAATGATTGCTATGAATGGAATATAAAATCTGTTGATGAATGCTACAATAAGCCAGTAATATTTGAAGAGACAAAATATATGAAAAAATCAATTTTAGAAAATAGAAATTCCATGTGGTTTAAATTTAAAAATATAAAAGAAAGTTGATTTTGTGGTGATAATGTTTTAAAACAAAAAAAAATCCTATCAGTGAGGTGAGCCAAAGCTCACCTTTTTTTATTTGAAATAAACAAGGGTTGGATAATGGGTATTGAAGAACAAGTATTAAATATATTGGATATTCCAATTAAAGAAATGGGCTATAACATTGTATGTATTAAAAAAGACACGTTTGGATCTCAAAACATGCAAATAATGGCCGAAAGGATAAAAGACCAAAATCTTGATATTAGTGATTGTGTTAAAATTAGCAAATTTGCTTCAGTACTATTAGAAAATGATGAAAGTGTAACCTTTGATTTTGGCTTAGAAATAAGTTCCCCAGGGGTTGATCGACCCTTAATTAGATTAGAAGATTACAGTAGATTTATGGGTTGCAAAGTAAAAATATTACTTAATAAAGAGATAAATGATAAAAAAAAGTTATCAGCTCTTATATTAGGTATAAAAAAAAATAACATAATAGAAGTTGAAATAGATGACAAAAATTTACTGATACCCTTTGACTACATCAAAGAATGTAGACTAATACCTCAATTATAAATTTATTACGGAGTAAGATTTGGACGAAACTACTATACCTAGGAACGAGATTATTCAAGTAGCCGATATTGTATCACGTGAAAAATCAATTGATCGAGAAATAGTTTTTGAAGCAATGGAAGAAGCAATTCAAAAAGCTGGTCGCTCACGTTACGGAAATGATAGAGATATACGTGCACACATTGATAGAAAAAATGGAGCGATTAGTCTTCAACGCTGGACTTTGGTCGTAGAAGAAATTGAAGACGAATCAACACAAATTTCCCTTAAGGAAGCAAATTTAAGAGATGACAATTTGGCGATTGGTGATTTTATTAAAGAGAATTTACCGCCAATTGATTTTGGAAGAATTGCCGCACAAACCGCCAAACAGGTTATAGTACACAAAGTAAGAGAAGCTGAAAGAGAAAAACAATATGAAGAATATAAAGATAGAGTTGGCGACATTGTACTAGGAACTGTGAAACGTGTTGATAACCAATCTGTGACAGTTGATCTTGGAAGAGGTGAGGCTGTTATTAGAAGGGAAGATTGTATTCCAAGAGAAACTCTCAGGCAAGGAGACAAAGTAAGGTCAATTATCTATGATGTAAGAAGTGAAATTAGAGGGCCTCAAATATTCTTATCTAGAACCAAACCAGAATTCATGTCTGCTTTGTTTACTCAAGAAGTACCAGAAATATACGAAGGTATTATTGAAATAAAGTCTGTAGCCAGAGAACCAGGAAGTAGAGCAAAAATTAGTGTTTTTTCAAAAGATACCAGCATAGATCCAGTAGGTGCTTGTGTAGGAATGAGAGGTGCTCGTGTACAAGCAGTGGTTAATGAATTACAAGGAGAAAAAATAGAAATTATACAATGGAACGAAAATGATGCCGAATTTGTTGTTAGTGCTCTTGCTCCTTCAGAAATCACAAAAGTTGTAATGGATGAAGAAACAAAGAAAATGGAGGTTGTTGTTCCTGATGATCAGTTAAGCTTGGCTATTGGTAGAAGAGGGCAAAACGTTAGATTGGCCTCAATTTTATCTGGTTGGTATATAGATATACTAACTGAGGCGGAAGAATCAGAAAGAAGACAAGAAGAGTTTAAAATTAGATCAGATCATTTTATTAAAGCTTTGGATATTGATGATGTTATTGCACATTTACTGGTAGCAGAGGGATTTGATACTATAGATGATATTTCAGAAACCTCAGTTGAGGAACTTTCAAGCTTACAAGGTTTTGATACTGATATTGCTGAAGAGCTAAAAGATAGAGCCATCAGTTTTGTGGAAAAAGAAAAAAAGAATATGATGAATGCAATAAAAAAACTTGGATTATCTGAAGATCTTGTAAATTTTGAATATTTAAATTCACATCAAATAATAAAACTTGGTGAAAATGGTGTAAAGTGTAAAGAAGACCTTGCAAACCTTGACTCTGCCGAGCTTTTTGATTTTTTGGGCGAAGAAGGAATAAAGAATGAAGAAGAGGCTGGAAAAATTATTATGTCAGCAAGAGCCCATTGGTTTGTTGAAGAAGTCGAAGACGATGAAAGTGTAGAATAATTACAAATTTATTTTTAAATAAACTATGCTATTTACATATGCTAAGTGAGGAAAAAAATGGCTGAAGATAAAAATCCTAAAAGAAAAAAACTAAGCCTACAAGGAGATAAAAAACTTTCTTTAGGTATTGGCCAGGATTTAATTAAAAGTTCAAGAGGTGCTCCAATTACTGGAACTAGGTCAGTTCAAATTGAAACCCGGAGAAAAAGGGTTTCTAGGAAAGAGAACATTGACCAAGTTTTTAATTTAGAAAAGGCAAACCATGACAAATCTCAATCTAATTTAAGCAGTGGCCTAACCGAAAAGGAAAAACAGGCACGACTTAATGCACTGAAACATGGTTTGCAGGATTTAGACGATAAAAATAAACAAAATAAATTCTTATCAAAATCAGAAATTGATAAAGAAGAAATAGTTGAAAAAATTGATTCAAATGCCTCTACGATTAAAAAAGAGCCTGAAATTTTTGAAAACCCCGCAATTCAACCCACCTCCAAGGATGTAAACAATTTTGAAAGGTCAAAGAAACAAAGTGAAACAAAATCTCTTAACGAAGAGACTGAATCTAAAAAAGAGAGACAGAAACTAAAGATTACTGTTAGAAGAGATGAGCCAAGAAGAAGAGCAGGGAAAATAACTATTACTGATGCGTTATCGGGCCAAGAAAGTAGAATGAGGTCACTTTCTTCAATGCGCAGGCAAAGAGAAAAAGTTAGAATACAAACCGAAAGTTTACAGCAAGTTAAGCAATATAGAGATGTTATAATACCGGATAGTATCACTGTAGGTGAACTTGCTATTAGAATGTCTGAAAAAACAGCAGATGTTGTAAAGCAACTTATGAATTTAGATATAATGGCTACAGCCACTCAAATTATTGATGGAGAAACAGCAGAACTTGTCGTTTCTGAATTAGGTCACAAACCAAAAAGAGTTTCAGAATCTGATATTGAAATAGGTCTATCTGGTGATAAAGATGATGATGAAAAACTTATAGCACGTCCTCCAGTTGTTACAATTATGGGTCATGTAGATCATGGAAAAACATCATTGCTTGATACAATTAAAAAAAGTAATGTTGCTGCATCCGAAGCTGGTGGAATAACTCAACACATAGGTGCTTACCAAATTGAAACACCAAAAAAATCTCTTATAACTTTTATTGACACACCTGGTCACGCAGCATTTACTGAAATGAGAGCTAGGGGCGCTAATATTACTGATATTGTTGTTTTGGTTGTTGCTGCAGATGATGGAATTAAAGATCAAACTATAGAAGCTATAAATCATGCTAAAGCAGCAAAATCTCCAATTATTGTAGCTATAAATAAATGCGACAAACCTGAAGCTGATCCAAATAAAGTTAAAACAGAGTTACTTAGTTATGAAATTATACCAGAAGATATGGGTGGTGAAACACAAGTAGCCCTTGTTTCAGCTGTTACAGGTAATGGAATAAGTGAGCTTATTGAGGCAATAATGCTTCAATCTGAGATTTTAGAATTAAAATCTAATCCAAATAGAAATGCCGAAGGTGTTGTAATTGAAGCAAAAGTAGAAAAAGGTAGAGGTTCGGTTGCCACATTGCTGATTACAAGAGGGACACTCAAATTGGGTGATATTTTGGTAGTTGGTTCTGAAACTGGGAGAGTAAGAGCGCTTTTAGATTATAAAGGTAATAAAATTAAAAACGCTTTACCCTCATTTCCTGTAGAAGTATTAGGATTGACAGGCACACCTTTCTCTGGAGATCAAGCAGTTGTGGTTGAAACTGATGCTCGGGCAAGAGAAATTGCTGAGTATAGAAAAAGTAAAATGAAAAACTCTAATGATTTAGCTAAATTAGCATCTAGAGGTTCTGTTGAGCAAATGATGACAGCAATCCAAAATACAGATAAAAGAGAGCTTCCAGTTGTTATTAAAGCAGATGTTCATGGTAGTCTTGAAGCAATAAAGGTTGCTCTTACAAAAATAGGAAATGAAAATGCAGCTATTCATTTTTTATCAGGTGGTGTGGGTGCTATTTCTGAAAGTGATGTTTCTCTAGCAATTGCTTCAAATGCAATTCTTTTAGGTTTTAATGTTAGAGCAATTCCTCAAGCTAGGGATCTTGCTAGAAAAGAAAATGTTGAACTTAGATACCATTCAATAATTTATGAATTAATTGATGAACTAACACTGTTACTAACTGGAATACTTGACCCTCAGAAAAAAGAAGAGTTCATAGGTTACGCTGAAGTCAGAGAAATATTTAATATTACTAAAGTAGGTAAAATTGCTGGTTGTATGGTTACAGAAGGGATTATTAAAAGAGGTTGTAATGTTAGGTTACTAAGAGATAACGTTGTAATTCATGAAGGCCCTTTAAAAACACTTAAAAGGTTTAAGGATGAAGTTTCAGATGTTCGTGAGGGCAATGAGTGCGGTATTGCTTTAGAGAAGAACAACGATATTGTCTTGGGTGATGTTTTCGAGTGTTTTGAAGTAAAAGAGATTGCAGCAAAGTTATAAACTGTTTTAATCGTTATGAAATCTATTGACTATTCACCATTTTCGAAAACCCAGCGGCAGCTTAGGGTAGGAGAGCTTTTAAGAAAAGAAATAGCAGACATATTAATAAAGAACGATTTTCATAATTGTTTTTTAAATAAAATATCTGTTACAGTTTCTCAAGTTGTTGTAACACCTGATATGAAATGGGCTAGAACTTTTGTTACGTCTTTAGGTGGAGAAAATATTCAAGAAACTATGAATGGGTTAAACAAAAATGTTTATAGAATTCAAAAACTTGTAGCTTCTAAAATTAAATTAAGAAGAATGCCAAAGATTATCTTTTTAGAAGATAAAACCTTTGATTACGCTAATAAACTAACAAATAAAATAAAAAATCTTAACTAATTATAATGAATTTGAAGACTAACATTTTCAAATCAACTATTAATGGGTGGATTAATTTAGACAAACCAGAAGGGTTTTCTTCTTTTAAATGTGTTTCCATTATAAGAAAATTAATTAAAGTCAAAAAGGTTGGGCATGCTGGAACCCTCGATCCACTGGCATGTGGAGTGTTACCAATTGCAATAGGTGAAGCAACAAAGTCATTGAGGTTTTCGGTTGATAATGAGAAAACCTATGAATTTGTAATTACTTGGGGGAGTGAAACATCTACTGACGACAAAGAAGGTGAAATTCTAAAAAAATCAAAAAATAGGCCTTCAAAAAAATCTATACTTGAGAAAATTGAATTGTTTAAAGGTGAAATATTTCAAAGACCTCCAAACTATTCTGCTATTAAAATAAATGGTGTAAGATCATATAAACTCGCTAGATTAGGAACTTTACCTAAATTAGTTAAAAGAAAAATAACTATATATGATTTTAAATTATTAAAAATAATAAATAAAAATGAAGCAAAATTTTTTGTGAAATGTCAAAAAGGTACATATGTTAGATCGTTAGCAAGAGATTTAGGTCAAGCACTTGAAGTTTTTGGGCATGTTTCATATTTAAAAAGGGAATCTGTTGGTAATTTTTTTATAAAACAATCGATTTCACTTGATAAAATTAAAAAATTATCGCACTATTCCGCGAAGAAAGATATAATATTACCAATCTTATATCCAATTAAAGAAAATGATATTATTGAAGTTTCACAAGAAATTTCAGAAAACTTGTTAAAAGGAAAGAAAATAATAATAGAAAAGTTGGTTGATAAAACTATTTTTGAAAAATACAAGGACAATAATTTTTTTTTAACAAGGTTTAACGAAAAACCTATTGCTATTTGTTTGAAAGATAATGGTATTTTATTACCAAAAAGAGTTTTTAATTTATGAAGTGGAGATGTTTTAATGTCTATAACAAAAGATAAGAAAAGTGAGCTTATTGAAAGCTTTGGTAATGATAAAAAAGATAGTGGGTCTCCAAAAGTGCAGGCTGCTATTTTGTCTGAAAGAATAAAAAATCTAACTGAGCACCTCAAAACACACAGTAAAGATTTTTCAACTAGAAGAGGTTTGCTTACTATGGTTGGTAAAAGAAGAAGAATGTTAGACTATATTAAAAGTAAAAATGTAGAAGAGTATTCGAAAATTATCGAAACTTTAGGCTTGCGTCGTTAGGGCAAAGTTTTATTCTAATTTTATTTTCAATAAATATTTATATTAATCCACTGATGAAGGGAAATTATTATGTTCCAAATCTTTAGAAAGGAACTTGACTGGGAAGGCAAAAAATTAATTTTAGAAACTGGAAAAGTTGCACGCCAAGCAGATGGTGCTGTTATGGCTTCCATTGGCGAAACCACAGTATTATGCACTGCTGTATTTGCAAAAAGTGCTAAACCTGGCCAAGATTTTTTTCCATTGACAGTAAATTATCAAGAAAAAGCCTTTGCAGCAGGAAAAATACCTGGAGGTTTTTTTAAAAGGGAGGGTCGACCTACTGAAAAAGAAACCCTAGTAAGTCGACTAATAGATAGACCCATTAGACCATTATTCGTAAAGAATTTCTTAAATGAAGTTCAGGTTATCTGTACTGTTCTTTCTCATGATATGGAAAATGATCCTGATATAGTTGCTATAATAGGCGCTTCCGCTGCTTTAACAATTTCAGGTGCTCCATTTATGGGCCCTATAGGAGCTGCTAGGGTTGGTATGATTAATGATAAACTTATTGTTAATCCAACAATCGATGAAATGAAATCATCAAATCTAGATTTAGTGGTTGCTGGTACTAATGAAGGAGTGTTGATGGTTGAGTCTGAAGCTAAAGAACTTTCAGAAGATAAAATGTTGGAAGCTGTAAATTTGGGTCATGAGAAAATAAAGCCCGTTATTAATGCTATTATTGATTTAGCTGAAACCTGCGCTAAAGAGCCAATAGATGTTCCAGAAGAAGATAGTTCTCTAAAAAGTATAGATAAATTATTAAAGCCGATTATAAAAAAAATAGGTACTGCATATAAAGAAAAAGATAAATCTAAAAGGCATGCAAATTTAAATAAGATAAAAGAAGAGAGCATAGCTTTATGCGGAGAAGAATTTGAAGAAAATAAAGTTTTTGCATCTTTTAAAAAGATTGAATCTGAAATAGTTAGGGGATCAATTTTAAAAACTGGAAAAAGGATAGATGGTAGGGACACTAAAACTGTTCGACCAATAGTTTCTGAAGTTGGTGTTTTGCCTAGAACCCACGGATCTGCACTTTTCACTAGAGGAGAAACTCAGGCTTTAGTTGTTGCAACACTAGGAACTGGCAGTGATGAACAAATTATTGACTCCTTAGAAGGTGAAAGTAAATCTAGATTTATGCTTCACTATAACTTCCCACCATATTCTGTTGGTGAAGCAGGTCGTACAGGAAGTCCAGGAAGAAGGGAAATAGGCCACGGAAAACTGGCTTGGAGAGCTATTAATCCTGTTCTACCTGATCACCAAGATTTCCCTTACACTATAAGATTAGTCTCCGAAATTACAGAGTCCAACGGTTCATCATCAATGGCTACTGTTTGTGGTTCTTCTCTTGCAATGATGGATGCAGGTGTATCACTTCCAAAACCTGTTGCAGGCATTGCAATGGGGCTTATTAAAGAGGGAAAAGAGTTTTCTGTTTTATCAGATATACTTGGTGATGAGGACCACCTTGGTGATATGGACTTTAAAGTTGCTGGAACAGATACTGGAATAACTAGTCTTCAAATGGATATTAAAATTACTTCTATTACTAAAGAAATAATGGAGATAGCTCTTGAACAAGCTAAAGATGGAAGGCTGCATATACTTAAAGAAATGTCAAAAGCCATTAGTACGTCTAGAACAAATTTAGCAGAAACTGCTCCTAAAATTTTTACTATGTCTGTAGCCGTTGAAAAAATCAGAGATATAATTGGTTCTGGTGGTAAGGTTATCAGAGAAATCTGTGAAGTTTCAGGTGCAAAAGTTGATATTGATGATGATGGCTCAGTTACTCTTTCAGCAACAGACGGGGATGCCATAGAAAAGGCAAAGAAAATGATACATGACATAGTTGCTGAGCCAGAATTAGGTGTAATATATAAAGGGAAAGTTGTTAAAACCGTTGATTTCGGAGCTTTTGTTAATTTTTTAGGCGCTAGAGATGGTCTTGTTCACATATCTGAACTTCAAAATGAAAGAACTGAAAAAACAACTGATATCTGCAAAGAAGGCGATGAAGTGCAAGTAAAAGTTATAGGTTTTGATGATAGAGGAAAAGTTAAACTGTCCATGAAAAGAGTTGATCAAAAAACTGGGAAAGACTTAGAAAAAGACTAGCTTTTATTCTTTAGGTATTGCTGTAATATTATAACCACCATCTACAAAATGGTTTTCTCCTGTAACACCAGAAGATAAATCTGAAATTAAATATATTGCAGATTTACTTACTTCTATCAAGCTTGGATTTTTCTCTAAAGGAGAGTTTTTTTCAGAATGTCTAAATATATGCCTTGCACCAGTAATAGCTGACCCTGCTAAAGTTCTCATTGGTCCAGATGATAAACTGTTTACACGTATATTTTTCTTGCCTAAATCGACTGATAAATATCTAACAGAGGCTTCTAATGCAGATTTAGCAACGCCCATAACATTATAGTTTGGTGTCGTTCTATTACCACCTATATAGCTTAAAGTTAAAATAGATCCACCATTGTCAGACATTAAATCTTGAGCTTCTTTAGTTATTTCAGTTAGTGAAAAAGTAGAAATAAGTAAAGTTTTTCTAAAATTGCTTTTGGAAGTATTGTAAAAATTACCTTTCAATTCATTTTTATCTGAAAATGCTAAAGCATGAATTATAAAATCAATTTTATTCCATCTTGTTTTCAGGGATCGAAATAATTTTTTAATATCGGCTATTTTCTCAACATCACATTCTAAAATATTATAACAATTAATAGTTTTTCCTAGTTTTGAAATTCTCTCTTTAAATATATCATTTTGATATGTCAGGCAAAGTTCGGCACCTTGATTATAGGCTTCATTTGCTATTCCCCAGGCAATTGATCTTTCATTTGCAATGCCCATTACAAGTCCTTTTTTGCCTTCAAGAAGTTTCATATCTAATTCAAATATTTACCTAATGCCAAGCATGCATTTGTTCCACCAAACCCAAATGAATTTGACAAACAAGCATCATGAGAGAAATTTTTAATTAAAGATGTAGGTATCTGAATTTCACTTATATTTTCATCAGGTTGAGATAAATTTGAATTGGCAGAAATAAAATTTTTATTCATCATAATTAGAGTATAAATTGCCTCTTGTACACCAGTGGCACCTTGGGAGTGGCCTGTTAAGGACTTTGTAGATGTTAGAATTGGTGAGTCGTCTTTATTCCCAAATAAGTTATTAATAGCTTTTAATTCTGCCGTATCACCAACAGGTGTACTGGTACCATGACCATTAATGTAACAAATTTTTTGCTTGATACCCTTTCCATCAAATCCTTGCATTGCTAGNTTCATGCANCNNTCAGCNCCNTCTCCTGANGGNGCAACCATATCAAANCCATCAGANTTAGCNCCATAGCCTAANAGTTCACCATATATTTTTGCNCCCCTAGCTNTTGCATGTTCAAGCTCTTCTAANACAACAATACCNCCNCCACCTGATATCACAAATCCATCTCTATCTCTATCATATGGTCGTGAAGCTANTTTTGGTGTGTCNTTATATTTACTTGATAATGCTGCCATTGCNTCAAACAAAACAGAAAGTGACCAATGTATCTCTTCGCCACCACCAGCAAATATTATATCTTGTGTTCCATTACGTATGGCATCTGACCCAACAGTAATACAATGCGCNGAAGTTGAACAAGCAGANGTTATTGAAAAGTTTAGTCCTTTTATTTCAAAAGAGTTTGCCAAATTAGCAGATACAGTTGATGACATACANTTAGGGACCATGTAAGGACCAACACGCTTGGGACTTTTCTCTCTTGCTGTATCAAACGACTTCATCATATTAGANGTGGATGGACCTCCGCTTCCAACAACTAGTCCAGATCTTATATTTGAAACTTCTTTGTTTTCAAGACCACTATCCTCAATTGCNTGTTTCATTGATAAATATGCGTAAGCAGCNCCNTCTCCCATAAATCTTAGAAGTCTTCTGTCTATATTGTCCTCAAGGTTAATGTCAATATTGCCTTTGACATGNCTTCTAAAACCCATTTCTTTATGATCTTCAGCAAAAATGATTCCTGATGAACCGTTATAAAGAGATTGTTCAACTTCTTCAATATTATTACCNATTGAACTTATGATCCCCATTCCAGTAATTACAACGCGTTTCATTGCTTAATCTTTCTTAAAAAGGCCCACTTTAATGTCGTCTGCTTCATAGACTAAATCATCATCACAAATTACTTTTCCATTTGCAATTCCTAATATAAGNTTTCTCATTATTATTCTTTTGATATCTAATTTATATATTAGTTTTTTGTTAGAAGGGAGTATTTGTCCTGTGAACTTCACACTGCCAACTGCTAACGCTCTCCCCGAGCCNTTACCACCAAGCCAACCTAAATGAAAGCCTAAAAGNTGCCATAATGCGTCAAGACCTAAACAACCGGGCATTACAGGGTCATTTTTAAAGTGNCAATTAAAAAACCATAAGTCTTNATTTATATTTAATTCAGCAATTACCTCACCTTTATTGAAATCACCACTTTCAGAGCTAATTTTTTTAATACTATCAAACATTAGCATTGGTGGTGAGGGTAATGGTGGTCCTCCATCAGAAAATAGTTTTCCATCTCCACAAGCGATTAAATCATCATATGAGAATGATGTCTTTTTACTAATTTCCAACTTTATCTCCCTTAAAATACTATTTGATTGAAACTAACCTAAAAATCTTTAATAATAAATTAATTTTTAGTTATTANAATTGTGGTAATTATAANTTGAAAAACTTTATTAAGAAAAAAATTGAAAATTCTGGACTACGTNTNACTAGCCAAAGAGTTAAAATTGCTNAAATTCTTTTTGACGGTCCCCATATGCANTTTACAGCAGANCATATTAAATTGGAAGTTGAAAAAAAGAAGCTTAATATATCCCTNGCAACTATATATAATGCATTAAGAGATTTTAATGAAAAAAATTTAATTCATCAAATAAAGCTAGAATCAGCTAGAAACTGGTATGACACCTGTCTAGAGGATCATCATCATTTTTATAATTCAAAGACACAGCAATTAATNGATATCAAAAAGAATGAAATAAGCCTAAAAAAATACCCTTCACCGCCTAATGGCTTTAAAATTAAAAAATACGATGTTATCATAGAAATTGAATAGTATCTTGCTAAAATTTGTTGTGTTGACTTGCTCTAATATTAAATTATATTAGAATNATTCTAATTTTTGACTGATATGGAGTATTTAATGGATGGTGTAGCTAAATGTCCGGTTATGCATGGAGCTGTNACAAGCAATAACTCAGAAAGAACAACAAATAAAGAGTGGTGGCCTAATCAACTAAAAGTAAATATTCTTCATCAACATGACAAACGNTCAAATCCATTNGATNTAGATTNTGATTANAGGGAAGAATTTTTAAAATTAGATTATTTTNCATTAAAAAAAGATCTCACAGATTTAATGACGGANTCCCAAAAATGGTGGCCTGCAGATTTTGGTCATTATGGGCCTTTTTTTATTAGATTAACTTGGCATGCAGCAGGNACCTATAGAACTGGTGATGGTAGAGGTGGTGCAGGAACTGGNGCTCAAAGATTTGCACCTCTTAATAGTTGGCCTGATAATGGAAATTTAGACAAAGCAAGACGTTTGCTTTGGCCGATAAAAAAGAAATATGGTAAAAATATAAGTTGGGCAGATCTTTTGGTTCTGGCAGGAAATGTTGCTATAGAATCTATGGGTGGCAAAACTTTTGGTTTTAGTGGTGGAAGATCAGATATATGGTCACCTGAAGAAGACATCTATTGGGGAGTTGAAAAAGGTTGGCTTGACAATAATCGATATTCAGGAAAAAGAGANCTTGATATNCCTTTGGCTGCTGTNCAAATGGGNCTTATATATGTNAATCCAGAAGGNCCAGATGGCAANCCTGANCCTTTGGCAAGTGCTCACGATATAAGAGAAACCTTTTCTAGAATGGCAATGAATGATGAAGAAACTGTAGCCCTTGTTGCAGGAGGCCANACCTTTGGAAAAGCACACGGAGCAGGTAATCCTGAATTAGTTGGTTTAGAACCAGAGGGAGCTCCTATTGAACAGATGGGGCTAGGATGGAAAAATGATCACGGNTCTGGCGTGGGTAGAGATGCAACAACTAGTGGCATTGAAGGAGCTTGGACATCAAACCCAACACAATGGGATAATGGTTATTTTGATCTTTTATTGAACTATGATTGGAAACTNACNAANAGTCCTGCAGGNGCACATATTTGGCATGC
Organism: SAR116 cluster bacterium; assembly: GCA_002684695.1. Lineage (GTDB taxonomy): Bacteria > Pseudomonadota > Alphaproteobacteria > Puniceispirillales. Next base: position 23,116 of record NYVQ01000038.1, read on the forward strand.
CATAGATCAAAAGGAGGAGCATATGGCGCCTGATGCTGAAGATGNATCAGTAAAAGTTCCTACTATGATGACAACNGCTGATATGGCAATGAAACTTGATCCAGAATATAAATTAATTTCAGAAGATTATTATAAAAACCCTGAAAAACTCTCTGAAAATTTTGCAAAGGCTTGGTTCAAGCTTTTACATAGAGACATGGGGCCAAAAACAAGATATTTAGGCCCCGAAGCACCTAATGAAGATTTAATTTGGCAAGACCCTGTTCCAAAAGGAAATTCAAAATTTGATATTCAAAAATCAAAAGATCTGATTATTGATTCGGGTCTTTCTATTTCAGATATGGTTGAAGCTGCTTGGGCAAGTGCTTCAACATTCAGATCTTCTGACATGCGTGGTGGAGCTAATGGTGCCAGAATTAGGTTAGATCCTCAAATAAATTGGGAAGTGAACAAACCTGCAAAGCTAAAAACAATACTAGAAAAATATGAGTCTATCTCATTAGAGACGGGAGCATCTATAGCTGATTTAATTGTTCTTGGTGGTTCTGTTGGGATCGAGAAAGCCTCTGGGAAAAAAGTCCCTTTTTTAGCTGGAAGGGGTGATGCAACAAAACACAATACTGATGTGGAATCTTTTGCAGTACTTGAACCTTTTGCTGACGGATTTAGAAACTTTCAAAAAGAAGATTATGAAGTTAGTCCAGAGGAAATGCTTTTAGATAAGGCACAGCTATTAGGCCTTACAGCAGCTGAATTGACAGTTTTGGTTGCAGGACTTAGATCTCTTGGCATAAGCCATGAAGGGCATGGAATTTTAACAAAAAATTCCCAAATATTATCAAATGATTTTTTAACTAATATTTTAGATATGAAATATAGGTGGAAATTTGTTTCAGAAAACTTATATGATGGTATTGATAGAGATTCTGGTAAAAAAGTTTTTACCGCTACTAGAGTTGATTTAATTTTTGGGTCAAATTCACAATTAAGAGCAATTTCAGAAGTATATGCTTCAGAAGATGCCAATAATTTGTTCGTAAATGATTTTATTGTAGCTTGGGTAAAAGTTATGAATGCTGATAGGTTTGATGTTTAATCAAAATTTTAAATTTCAAATTTAATTTGGAATCTCATTTTCAATTAAACCAAAAAAACCTGTTCTAGGTGACCAACCTTTTATATCAAAATGTGAAAGTCTGCACCATTTTTCGTCACATCTTTCTATATTAAGTAAAGCCCCAATTTCTGCAATAGCTATAATTTTTGCTTCTAAATTTGGTTTATTTCTTATTTCTAAATCTGAAGAAGTCACTTGTACCATCCTTTTTCTAGATAATTGCGATCTGTGAATCCACCCTATTACTCCATCAGAGTCTATCACCTTTCTCCAATTCTCAAATTCAGAAACAATTTTGAGTGGTAAACCTTTTATGTTGTAAACCCAGTCAATTGGATGATTTTGGCTTGGTCCTTTTCTCATAAAAACTTTATCAAACTTCAAAGAAATAAACCTTGGCAATAATTCACCAGAGCCTCTAATGGATAGCTTTGTTGTTGTTTCGCTAAATGATATTAAAGAAAAAGAAATAGAAAAAACTAATATAAAAAAACACAAAAATATATTATTATTCTTTATAAGCATAAATATTATATATCAAATTTACTAAGTAAATACTATATAGATTTTTGTTTAATAGAAAGTTTTTAAAAAATTGAAAAGGGCTATAATATTAATAAAATACCTCAAAAACCAAAGGTTATTATTACACGAAAATTACCTGATGACATTGAAACCAGAATGAGAGAGTTGTTTGATACAACTTTGAATGAAAGTGATGAACCATTTTCAAAAGAGCAATTGCAGGATGCGGTTCAAAAGGCAGATGTTCTTGTTCCTACTGTTACAGATAAAATAGATGAAAGCTTGCTAAATAGTTGTAGTGATAAACTTAAACTCATTGCTTCATTTGGAACGGGTGTCGACCATATTGATTTAAAGGCTGCAAAAAAAAATAAAATCTTAATAACAAATACTCCAGGCGTATTAACAGAAGATACGGCTGATGTCGTGATGTCATTGATTTTAGCCGTTCCAAGAAGAATTGTTGAAGGTGATAAAAGAACAAGAATGGGTAATTGGGCAGGATGGTCACCAACAGGTATGCTTGGTCACAGAATAAATGGTAAAAGGCTTGGAATAGTTGGAATGGGTCGAATTGGTCAGGCAGTTGCCAGAAGAGCTAGGGGATTTGGCATGTCTATCCACTATTTCAATAGGAATAAACTGCATCCTGAAATAGAAGAGACTTTGGAGGCAACATGGTGGGAAAGCTTAGATCAGATGATAAGTCGTATGGATATAATTTCTATAAATTGTCCGCATACTGAACAAACACACCATATGATTGGTAAAAATCAACTTAATCTTTTACAAAAGCACGCATACTTAGTCAATGCATCTAGAGGTGAAATAGTTGATGAGAAAAGTTTAACAGATCATCTTTTAGCAGGAAGCTTTGCTGGAGCTGGTCTCGATGTTTATGAAGATGAACTAAATATCAATAATAAATTAAAAAATCTTAATAACGTTGTATTATTACCTCATATTGGCTCAGCAACAATTGAAGGTAGAGTTGCTATGGGAGAAAAAGTAATAATAAATATTAAAACCGTAGCTGATGGTCATACCCCACCAGATTTAGTTTTAGAAACCATGATTTAATAACTTAAGAACAGACTTCACATTTTTCCATTTTCTTGGTTTTAATTTCAAAAAAGGTTAGACCATCCCAAAGTATTAGATTTCTTGATACATCCTGATTTGTTAAATATCTTATCACATTGAGCGATTGAATGCTTGCTATAAGTCCAGTTATGGGACCTAAGATACCAGTTTCTGAGCATCTTGAAACAATTCCATCTTCAGGTGCTGTAGGGAAGACACATATGTAGCATGGGTAGGAATTTTTGATCTCGCTATTAATATGTTTCTTTGTTTTTGCTTGAAAAAAAGCTGTTTGACCCTCCTGTCTAACAGCTGATCCAAAACTCATAGGAATTTTATATTTACAGCATCCTTTAGCTATTATTAATCTAGTCTCATAATTGTCTGTGCAATCTATAATTAAATCTTGATTTTGAAAAAGCTTATCTAGATTTTCTGATGTTAGCCTTTCATTAATTGCATTTACAATAACTTCTGGGTTTAGATCTTGTATAGCAAATTTTAAATTCTTAGACTTTGAACTACCAACACTATTTGTTTTAAATGCTATCTGTCTGTTAAGGTTTGAAATATCAATAATATCATCATCAACTATTGTAATTTCACCAACACCCGCTCCACCTAGGTATAAGGCAACAGGACAACCAAGTCCTCCTGCACCGATAATTGCCACCTTAGAGTTAAGAAGTAACTCTTGCCCCTCCTCATTTATTTCAGGGATAATTATTTGCCTTGAGTATCTGTATAATTGACTATCAGTTATCAATTGACTATCTAGTTCCGGTTGAACCGAATCCTTTCTCACCTCTTAGAGTACCATCTAACTCTGTGGATATTTCTAGTTTAACTTGTTCGATTTTATTAAAAACTATTTGAGCAATTCTCATGCCCCTTTGTAAATTAAAATTTACTTTAGATAAATTAATTATCAAGACACATATTTCCCCTCTGTAGTCGCTATCGATAGTTCCAAAATTAGCATTTATTCCATTTTTTATAAAAAGTCCTGATCTGGGCCTTATTTGACCTTCATACCCTATTGGTATTGACATGCAAATTCCAGTTGGTATTGATACTCTTTCAAGAGGCTTTAGAATTATATCCGAAACATTTGCAGAATAAAGATCTAACCCCGAAGATCCAGAAGTTTGATAATTTATACCAGGAAGTCTTTTCCCGTGTTCTAATGTTTTATATTTAATTATTAACATAAATCTTTTTAAAATATTCATTAACCTTTAGTACTAGTTTTTTTGCAACTTCTTTTTTACTCATTTTGGGCCATTTTTCTGAAACTTTGTCTGATATAAGAATAACATCATTATAATCACCACCAAATGTTTCTGAATTATGCCCAACTTTATTTCCAAGCAACCAATCACATCCTTTGTTTTTTAATTTAATCCTAGTATTCTTCTCAACATTTTCAGTTTCTGCTGAGAAACCCACTACAAGAGTTGGCCGTTTTTTATGTGAAGCCACAGTTTTTAAAATATCTTCATTTTGAATAAGTCTAATATTCATTTTTTCATTAATTTTTTTCATCTTCCCTTGAAAGTAATTTTCTACTTTCCAGTCTGAAACTGCAGCAACAAAAATTGCTATATCAACTGGAAGGCATGTCATACAAGCATCTAGCATTTCTTTTGCAGTATTAACCTTATGAAGATTTACATTAACTGGGGCATCAATTTTTACAGGTCCAGATATTAAATTAACATTTGCTCCAGAATTAGCAAATTCTTCTGCTATTGAATAGCCTTGCTTACCTGAAGACCAGTTAGATAAATATCTAACTTCATCAATTGGCTCAACTGTTGGTCCTGCAGTAATAAGAATATTAAGATTTTTTAACTCTTCACTCAGACTGTTGACAGATGTACTTTTAATAACATTTACAATAGTGTTAACTTCGGCCAATCTTCCAACTCCGAATTCACCACATGCAGAGACACCCTCTTCAGGACCAATAAACTTAAACATTCTCTTTTTGAGAATATTAATATTATTCTGTGTTGCTTCATTAGACCACATGGCAGGGTTCATTGCTGGACAAATATAAACTGGTGCTTTTGATGCAAGCACTATGGTTGAAGCAAGCTCATCACAAATACCCGATGTAATTTTTGATATAAAATTAGCTGATGCTGGAGAAATCAATATAGCATCTGCGCCTCTTGATAGTTTAATGTGCCCCATTTCAGCTTCATCTGTTAAATTAAAAATTTCAGAATAACATTTTTCCTCAGCTACTGAGGATAAAGTTAATGGGGTAATAAATTTTCTTCCTCCTGACGTAATTACAGGTATTACTCTATATTTTAGGTCTTTTAACCGCCGAATTATTTCAGGTGCTTTATAGGCAGATATTCCACCACATACTATAAAAATAATCGTTTTATTCAATTTTGATTTTTCAGAATTCGTAAAACCTGGGAGTTCTGAGTTTATACCCTTTAGCTTTAATTCAGTATTTATAATTGGTAAAGCGTAACTTGGGAAGCGACCTCTTTTTTTATAGTTGCTTATCGCACTTTTGTTTACCTTTAGTAGCTTCTGAAGCTTTTCATGTCCACCAATTAAATCAATTATTTTTTCAACATCCATAGATAGACCTTAATGTTCACAAAATGTGAACTATATTATAAGAACTATAATAAGTACAGTTATAAAAGCAAATAAAAAAACTTTAAAAGACTTTGATAATGTAGTGACATTGTCTTCATTTTTATGATCTAAAATTAAATCTATCTTGTATATTAACTCAGGTAATTTTTTACTAGTCATTTTAAGGTCCATATAAACTTCTTCAACAAACTTCTTTTTCAAGTCATTTGACGACAGCCAATCATTAACTAACGGTTTTGACATAACCCACATATCTGTTTCTGGATTTAATTGTCTGCCAATTCCTTCTGCCATTACCATCGTTTTTTGTAAAAGTAAAAATTGAGGCTGTATTTTAAGTCTCCATTTGCTAGCAAGACCAAATAATTCTCCTAACAAGGTGCCCAAGGATATTTGACCAAGCTTTTTATTTAATATTGGAGTAGAAAGCGATCTAATCTCTTGAGCAAAAGCCTCAATTGAAGAACCAGTAGGTAATATCCCTTTATCAGAATGTAGTTGAGCAACTTTAAGAAAATCATGTTCAAGGATAGATTTCAATAATTTTGCAAGAAAAATCCTATCTGAAACTTGGAGTCTACCCATTATTCCAAAATCCACAGGGGCAATTTTTCCATCAGGTAAAATAAAAACATTTCCAGGGTGCATATCAGCATGAAAAAAACCATCACGGAAAACTTGCAAAAAGAATGCTTCCGCAGAATTTTTAGTGATGGTTTCTATTTTCTGATTGCTAGCTCTTAAAATGTCTAAATCATTTATTTTAGTACCGTCAACCCATGAGCTTACAAGAATTCTTTTTGTAGAATAAGACCAATAAATTTTTGGCACCAAAAACCTTTCATCATCACTAAAATTTTCCTCTAATTCGTTGGCAGCTGCAGCTTCTAACCTTAAATCCATTTCATTTCTGGTCAAATCTTCAAATACATCCACCGCTTTAGGTAGCCTTAAAAACAAAATTTCTTTGTCTAAAGAACTTAAAAAGTTTGCGCACCATTTAAAGAATCTTAAATCACTAAAAATAGCTTTCTCAATACCTGGACGTAGAATTTTGATTGCAACTGTTTCATTTTCAAATGTCATGCCCTTATGAACCTGAGAGATTGATGCAGCAGCAATTGGTGTTTCATCAAATGACTTAAAAACTTCATTTATGTCTTTTCCAGTTTCATTTTTTATAGATTTTTTAACTTTTTCAAAAGAAAAAGGTTCCATTCTATCATGTAGTTGAGCCAATTCATTTGCTAAATCAACACCAATAATATCTGGTCTTGTTGCAAGTGCCTGCCCTAATTTTACAAAAGCAGGTCCTAAATCTTCTAAAATTCTCACTAATGTAGGCCCAATAGTTTCATTAGAAATATCTTTTCCTATAAAGAAATTAAATATATTTAAAAAAAACAAAAACCTAGGGGGAACCAAATTACTATTAGAAACTTTATAAAGTATTCCCTTTCTGCTAAGAATATAGACAATTTTTAAAGCTCTTAAAAAATGAAAAAAATTGCTCATGTATTATATTTTCCATCCAGAATGTATTGCAGCTATACCACCCGATAAATTTCTAAATTTCACAAATTTAAATCTAGATGAACTTATTAAAGATGCTAATTCATCTTGACTTGGGAATCTTTTTATTGATTCAACCAAATACTCATAATTAGTTTTCTGACCAGAAATTTTATCGCCAAGTTTCGGTATTACATTTGCTGACCAAAGTTGGTATAAGCTATCTAAAAAAGGTATTGTAACTTTTGAGAATTCAAGACACATGAACCTACCCCCAGGCTTAAGCACTCTAAATATTTCATTTAAAGCAAGAGACTTATCAGAGACATTTCTTAATCCAAATGAAATAGAAACTATGTCAAAATTATTATCATTGAAAGGAAGCCTCTCACCATTACTTGCTAACCAAAATATTTTTTCATCAAAATTTTTTGACACCTGTTTATTTTTTCCTACGGAAAGCATTTTGAAATTAAGGTCAGCGATTGTTACTTTCCCACCACCTCTTTTCAAATAAATTAAGCCTATATCTCCAGTTCCACCTGCCAAATCAAGTAAATGATGNTTTTTTCTAGGAGCCATCCAATCAANAAAANTCTCTTTCCATAAGCGATGAACACCAAAGCTCATNAGATCATTCATCAAGTCATAGTTTTCAGAAACTTCCCCAAATANGTTTTTNACAAGAGAAGTTTTTTTACTNTTCAGAATATNTNACTTACCAAAATCAGTAAAATCNTCATTAGACATTTTAAATTTCCTAGAAAGTGNTTAATGAAATAATATAACTNNATNTTATTATTATAAACATAAATTACTATAAATATATCAATGCCTGAACTTCCAGAAGTAGAAACTGTTAAAAGAGCTTTAGAAAAAACAATATCATATAAAAAAATTATCGATTTTTATCATGGAGAAAAAAACCTAAGATTTCCATTTTCAAGAGAACATTCAAAGAAAGTAATTGGGAATATAATTCTTAGGCCTTATAGGTTAGGAAAATATTGTATCCTCCCTTTAAGCTCAAAAAAGAAATTTTTAATTCATCTTGGCATGTCTGGAAAAATTTCTATTCTAAATAAGAAGCCCAAAATTGGAAAGCATGATCATATATTAATCAGTTTGGAGGGAGGAATTTATATCTTATATAACGATCAAAGGAGGTTTGGCTTTATTGATTTAATAGAAACTAATATATTTGAAAATAAATTCATAAAGAAACTTGGCCCCGAGCCTTTACTAAAAGAATTTAATGGAGAATATCTTTATAAAATCATAAAAGTTAGAGAAAGGTCTATTAAATCAATTTTACTAGATCAATCTAAAGTTGCTGGACTTGGAAATATTTATGTAAACGAGGTTTTATTTGAAACAGGAATTTCTCCAAAAAAGAAAGGAAAAAACATTTCTAAAAAGAAATGTTTTGATTTAGTAATGAATATTAAAAAAATACTAAAGAAAGCAATAAAATTGGGAGGTACAACCATAAAAGACCACATGCAACCAGACGGGAAATTAGGCTACTTCAAGCAAAATCTCAAAGTATATGGAAAAACCAATGAAAAATGTTTTAATTGTATGGATATTATAAAAGAAATAAAACAGTTAGGCCGCACAAGCTATTATTGCAAATCTTGCCAAAAGTAAGCCAATAAGTATTGACGATAACAAAAATTATCTATATATCCCGTAAGTAATTTATAAGAAAGAATAATATGGCTGATCATAAATCATCAAAAAAAAGAATTATTAGAAATAATAAAAGAAATGAAATAAATACTAATAGAATAAGTAGAATTAGAACTTTTATTAAGAAAGTAGAAAACCTTATAGGTGGTGAGAGTAAAGATAAAGCTCAAGAAGCTTTTAAAATTGCTATGCCTGAATTACAAAAAGGGGTATCAAAAGGTTTAATACACAAAAATACAGCCGCTAGAAAACTTTCAAGACTATCTAAAAAAATTAAAAGCTTAAAATAATTTAGTGTCCGATTCGTAAAGTCAAATTTGAATTAATTTCTTATATTTGAGCAACACAAAAAATTTAAAAAATTAACTATTCTTAACTTTTATTAATTAAATCAATAGTTTTCACTGTGTTCTTTAATTTAATAATTTCAATTTACCTTTAAACTTACAAAAATATTTCAAATTTGAATATTTAAGAAGAATCAAACATCACAGGTCTGTCAACTAAATTAACTCAAAAAAAATAAAAAAAAAATTAGCTTTACTCAGAGAAAATATATTAATTTCCATCTAATATTTGAAACTTAAAATTAACTCTACTTTGTGGGATATTTTCAATGAAATTTTCTAAGGAATCTAAAATTAAGGATCTTAACATTGAGATATGGGATAAAGTAAAGAATAGATTAAGAAAAGAGTTAGGCGAAACTTTATATAGAAGTTGGCTTAAACCATTGAAATTGAAGAAAATCAATAAAAATACAATCATTTTATCAGCGGAGACTTCTCTTGTAAGAGATAGAGTTGAAAGACAGTACACGGATCGAATAGTATCAATCTGGGCATCTGAAAAACCTGGTATAAATGATATAAAAGTATCTTTAGATAGTGATAAAAAAAGTGAAAATCTATCTAATTTAAAAGATAAAAATAAAAATTTTATTCAAAGTTCATATCAGTCAGATAAGTTTACTAAAGATGATGATATACTTCTTTCTAATCTAGATAAAAGACTGACTTTTGAAAATTTTGTTGTTGGTAGTCCTAATGAATTAGCTTTTGCAGCAGCAAAGAGAGTGGCTGAAGCTGAATTTGTTCCTTTTAATCCGTTGTTTCTTTATGGGGGTGTTGGTTTAGGTAAAACACATTTAATGAACGCAATTGCTTGGGTTATAAAGAAAAGAGATCCTAGTAGAAAAGTTGTATATATTTCAGCTGAAAAGTTTATGTATCAGTTCATTAAAGCTTTAAGATCAAAAGATGTAATGAATTTTAAACAAGAGTTTCGTTCAGTTGATGTTTTGATGATCGACGATGTTCAATTTATAAGTGGTAAAGAACATACTCAAGAGGAGTTTTTCCATACTTTTAATGCTTTAGTTGACCGGGGTTGTCAGATCGTTCTATCTGCTGACAAGTCACCTAATGATTTAAGTGGAATGGAAGAAAGGCTTAAGTCTAGGTTGGGGTGGGGTCTTGTTACTGATATTCAGCCTACAACGTATGAACTAAGGCTTGGAATTCTTCAATCTAGAGCTGAGGTATCAGGAATAGCTTTTCCTAAAGAAGTTTTAGAATTCATTGCTCAAAAAATTAAATCTAATGTCAGAGAATTAGAGGGAGCTCTTAATAGAATAATTGCACATACTACACTTGTTGGGAAAAAAATCACTCTTGAAAATACTATAGATGTTTTGTCTGATGTTCTTAGGGCCAATAATAAACTTGTTACCATAGAAGACATCCAAAAGAAAGTTGCTGAACATTTTTCTATTAAAATGTCTGAAATGTTCTCAGCTAGAAGATCAAAATCAGTTGTTATACCAAGGCAAATAGCTATGTATTTATCAAAAGAACTTACTAATCTGTCGTATCCAGAAATTGGTAGAAATTTTGGTGGCAAAGATCACACAACTATAATTCATGCTTCAAAAAAAATTGATAAGTTATTAAATGAAAATAGTAATATTTCAGAAGATATAAGATTATTAAAAAGTATTTTATCAAATTAATTCTTTATATATAAAAAAGTTTTATTATATAATTTAATTTTGTTATAAATAATAAATTAAATTATTTTGAAAATTAAATGAAAATTATAACTGAAAAATCTGCCTTATTAAAGCCTCTAAGTCATATACAGGGCGTTGTTGAAAAAAGAAACACCATTCCAATTCTATCAAATGTAGTTATCAAAGCTGATGAAGATGGTTTATCTTTATCTGCAACTGATATGGATATAGATATTTTAGAAAAATTTAATTGTAACGTAATTAACCCAGGTTCAGTTACTGTAACAGCGAATATCTTTTATGACGTGGTAAGAAAGTTAATGGATGGTTCTGAAATACAAATTGAATTTAACGGTGGAACAGCTAGTCTTATTTCTAATAAATCTAAATTTCAATTACCTGTTTTGCCTGTTGAAGATTACCCGAATTTAAATCAGGATGATTTACCTATAAACTTTAAAGTAACTGTTGATGAGTTATGCAAGCTTATTGATAAAACTAAATTTGCAATCTCAATGGAAGAAACAAGGTACTATCTAAACGGAATATATATTCACAAACATGATAAAAAGCTTATTGCAGTTGCAACTGACGGACATAGGTTAGCAAGAACAAGTATCAGTCTTCCCTCGGGTGCTGACTTAATTAATGGTGTTATTATTCCAAGAAAGGCTATTTATGAAATAAGGAAACTTATTGAAGACTTTTCTCATGATGATCAAGTTTCTATAAGTCTATCAGATTCAAAAATAAGGGTTAAAATTTCTAATACAATTATTACTAGTAAGCTTATCGATGGTAATTTTCCTGACTATGAGAAAGTAATCCCAAAAAATAATGATAATATTGTAAAGTTAGATTGCTTAGTGTTTTCTGAATCAGTAGATAGGGTTTCAACAATTTTTTCGGATAAATCAAAATCTGTAAGACTTTCTTTATCTAAAAACAACTTATCATTAGAGGCTAATAGTCCAGACACTGGTTCTGCATCTGAAGAAATTGGAATAACTTATGACAAAGATGATATTAGCATTGGTTTTAATTCTAGATATTTATTAGATGTTACTTCTCAAATTGGTTCTGGTGATCTAATTATGGCACTCAAAGACTCAGGGTCTCCAGCTTTAATAAGTTTACCTGATGATACAGAATCATTATTCGTATTAATGCCTATGCGAGTGTAATGTCTTTTAATTAAGCGCTTAAACTCTAATTAATAAGTATACTAGAGAAATACTATAACAAAATTAAATCAACAACATTCCTTATTAAAGATTAAGCTTTTAAATTTTAGGAGCTACAAAGAAGTAGAATTATCTTTGTGTAATAAACATGTTGTTTTATGTGGTCCTAATGGATCTGGTAAAACCAATTTTTTAGAAGCGATATCTTTATTGATGCCTGGTAAAGGTTTAAGATCGTCAAAAAAAGAACATTTCCCATATATAGAAGACCACGATCAAAGTATACATAATGATTGGGCTATACATTATACTCTTAAAAGAGGGGAAAATGTTCATGAAATTTCCACAGGTGTACAATCTTTAACAACAAATACTAAATCATCTAGAAGGTATAAATTTGATGGTAATTTTCTGAAATCCAAAGACATATCTCAGTTAATATCAATGAATTGGATAACCCCAACAATGCATAATATTATAAATGGTTCAGAAAGTTTAAGGAGAAATTTTTTTGATAGAATGATTTCAGCTTTAAATCCATCACACAAAAATAGATTAAATAAATTAGAGAAACTTTCTAGAGAAAGAACAAAGTTATTAGAAAAAAACATTAAAGATGAAAGTTGGTTTTCAATAGTTGAGCAAGAAATCTCACAGCTTAGTATAGCCATTATTGTTGAAAGGCAGAATTTTACTGCAAAATTAGATGAATTTATGGCAAGTCCCAATAGTTCATTTTTCCCAAAAGTCAGAATAATTTGGTCAGGAATGGTTGAAGAATGGTTAAATGGTAAACCAGCAATATACGCTGAGGAAAAAATGGGGGCTTATTTAGAAAAGGAAAGATTAGATAGGAGTTTTAGCATATGTGGGCCATCTAATTCAGTTTTGAAAATTTGGTTTGGTGATTTTGGTAAACCTTCAGAGTTATGTTCTACAGGACAACAAAAATCTATATTAGTTTCAATTGTTTTAGCATATTCAAAACTTCTAAAAAATAAAAAAGAATTTTCCCCTATATTGCTATTAGATGAAGCAACAGCACATTTAGATGAAGAACAATTCCAAGCATTTTTTGATGAATCTTTGATTAACTCTAGTCAAATTTGGATGACTGGAACAGACAAATATATTTTCAAAAAGTTGGAGAAATCTGCTAATCTACAATATTTTGTTATTAATGATAGTAATGTTACACAACTTGTAGATTTATGATATAATTATAAAATAACAATAAAGTAAATAAATATGAAAAATGAAGAAATAAATAATGATGATTACGGTGCTGAATCTATAAAAGTTTTAAAGGGTTTAGATGCTGTTAGGAAAAGGCCTGGAATGTATATTGGTGATACTGATGACGGGTCAGGTCTTCATCATATGGTTTATGAAGTAGTTGACAATGCGATTGATGAAGCACTTGCGGGACATTGTGATAGTGTCAGTGTATCATTAAATGTTGATGGTTCAGTTACCGTGGTTGACAATGGAAGAGGTATTCCAGTTGCAATGCATCAAGATGAGGGCATATCTGCAGCAGAAGTAATAATGACACAGCTACATGCAGGAGGTAAGTTTGATAATAATTCCTACAAAGTATCAGGTGGATTACATGGTGTTGGTGTATCTGTTGTTAACGCTTTATCAGAGTGGCTTGAGTTAAATATATATAGAGATGATAAAGAGCATTACATCAGATTTGAAAATGGTAATGCTGTAAATCCTATTGAAGAAAAGGGACCTTCAAATGAACAAAAAGGAACAGTTTTAACTTTTAAGCCATCAACTGAAACTTTTACAAAAACAGAGTTTGTTTTTTCAATTTTGGAACATAGACTTAGAGAGTTAGCATTTTTGAATTCAGGAGTAAAAATTATTTTATGTGACAAAAGATCAAGTCCAGAAAAAAAATCTGAATTTAACTATGATGGTGGCTTAAAAGAGTTTGTTAATTGGATGAATAAATCTAAGAATCCTATACATGAAATTATTTCAGGGAAATCAGAAAAAGAGGATGTGGGAGTAGAGGTTGTTCTACAATGGACAGATTCTTATCATGAAAGCACACAATGTTTTACCAATAATATTCCACAAAGAGATGGTGGAACCCATTTAGCTGGTTTTAGAGGNGCTTTNACCAGGGTAATTAATTCNTATGCTCACTCTAGTGGAATAGCNAAAAAAGAAAAAGTTCAATTATCNGGAGAAGATAGTAGAGAGGGGTTGACGGCCATTNTATCCGTAAAAGTACCTGACCCAAAATTCTCCTCNCAGACNAAAGATAAATTNGTTTCTTCTGAAGTAAGGCCTATAGTTGAAAGTGCTGTGAGTGAGGCTCTTTCTCAATGGTTAGAAGAAAACCCTTCTGAGGCAAAAAAGGTAATTCTAAAAGCATTTGAGGCTGCATCAGCAAGAGAAGCTGCAAGAAAAGCTAGAGAGCTTACTAGAAGAAAAGGTGCGCTTGATATTGCAAGTCTACCGGGAAAACTAGCAGATTGCCAAGAAAAGGACCCGTCACTTTCCGAATTATTTCTTGTAGAGGGAGATTCAGCAGGTGGAAGTGCTAAACAAGGCAGAAATAGAAAAAATCAAGCGATTCTTCCATTAAGAGGAAAGATACTCAATGTTGAAAGAGCTCGTTTAGATAAGATGTTATCGTCTGCAGAAATTGGCACATTAATTACAGCAATAGGAGCAGGAGTAGGAAATAATTTAGAGCTTGAAGACAGTGTAAAAATTGAAAAAGCAAGGTATCATAAAATAATTATTATGACTGATGCAGATGTTGATGGAAGTCACATCAGAACTCTTATACTGACATTTTTCTTCAGACATATGAAGCCATTAATTGAAGCTGGGTATTTATATATAGCGCAGCCTCCGTTATATAGAGCAAAAAAAGGATCCAGTGAAGTTTATTTAAAAGATGATAATGCTCTTGATGATTATCTGATCAAGTCAGGTTTGAAAGACTCTAAATTAATAACAGGAGAGGGCTTAGAAATGGCAGGCCCTGATTTAGAGGAAGCAGCTAAAACCTCCTTAAATGCCTCAAAAAACATTGAAACATTAGATAATTTAGTGGGTGCAAAAGGTGTTATAGAACAGGCGGCTATAGCAGGATTACTTAATAAAGATTACCTTTTAAATAAGGAGGCAGCTGAATATTTAGCAAAAAGGATGGATGCTGTGAGTTCAGAATATGAAAAAGGCTGGGGTGGTCATATAAACAAAGATACGATGGTAATTTCAAGAGTAGTTAGGGGTGTTAAAGAAGAAGCAATTATCAATTTAGAGATTGTTAATAGGATAGAGGCAATTAATTTAGATAATATGGCTGCTAAACTTCAAGATTTATTTGGTAAGGGAAGTAAACAAGTCACTTTTACAAATACTTCAGGAGTTGCAGAAGTTATAATTGGGCCACTCACATTGAGAGACTCTGTTTTTAAAATTGGTAAAAAAGGTGCTCAAGTTAGTAGATATAAAGGGCTTGGTGAAATGAACCCTGAACAACTCTGGGAAACAACATTAGATCCTGAAGCAAGAGTATTACTTCAGGTTCATGTTGACCAAGAAGAGGATGCACAAGAGGCTTTTTCCTCTCTAATGGGTGAAGCTGTTGAAGAGAGAAGAGCTTTTATTCAAGAAAATGCACTGAAAGTTGCTAATTTAGATATTTAATAAATTTCTAGATGAAGACTAATCAAAATAGATTTATTAATAATGAAGGTATTGGTTTTATAACAGCATTGATTTATAGCCTTCCATCTATTCCCATTACGTCTGCTCAATTTATTATATATATCTTAATACCACCCATTTTTTCTGTTATGCCTACTGTTGGTATTGCACTAACCGGTCTTGCAATAATGCTATCAAGAGTTATAGACATGATTTCCGATCCCTTAATGGGCACTTTTCTTGATAGACTAGTTTCAAAATTAGGGTGGAAAATCTGGTTGGTTTTAGGCTTTCCACTTATCGCAACTGGAATTTATATACTTCTTAATCCTATTAGCGGATTCGAAGTTGCGTCACTTTTTTTTGGTCTTATGACAGTGACACTTGGATGGACATTTTTTTCAATTCCATGGTGGAGTATAGGAATTTATATCTCTGGAGATAGTACAAGAAATAGATTTAAAGTTGTTTCTGTAAGAGAATTGCTTACTATACCTGGGATTGTTTTTGGACTTTTAATTGCTTATTTTTCTGAAATTTCAAGTGAAATTTATTTATTAGTATCCTTATTATTACTGACACCAATATTAATCAAAAAAATTCCAATTCCTAAACCTAACTTAAAAGAAAGTAACAGTTTTCTTTTAAGTATTAGAAACCTTTTCAAAACTGACAAAAACTTTAGAAATGTATGTTTGGCTTATTTTTTTATTGGCTTATCGAATGGAATAACTTCAATATTATTTATATTATTTGTGGAGAATATTATTGGTTTACCGCCTCTTAATTTCTTAATAACATATTTTGGATCAGCATTTTTAGGTCTCCCTATTATTTACTCACTAGGCTTAAAATTTAGTAAACAAAAAGTTTGGGTATTTTTTATCATTTTAGCATGTATTACTTTCAGCCCTGTTTATTTTTTAAGTAATGGAGACACATATCAATTTATGATAGTTTGTATATTATCTGGTTTTTGTTTAGGTGCGGACCTAATATTGCCAGCATCCATTCAAGCAAATATAATATTTAATGCTCAGGAAACAAAAAACACTGTCTTATCTGGAAAAATATACTCTGTATGGTCATTAATTCAAAAATTGTCTCTGGCATTATCTGCTGGAGTTTGTTTGCCGGCAATCGGATATTTTGGTTTTAATCCCTCTGAAGGGCAATATTTACTTACCCCCCTTTCTTTTGCATATGGTATTATGCCTATCATTTTAAGATTGCCAGCAATATTTTTTGCTAGCAATTTAAAAAACAACTAAATTAATCTATATACTGATATAAAAAAAAAATAATGAGTATTTTTAGATTAAGCAAAGTCGCAGACATTACTTTTGACCGTACATTTCAAAAGTACTGGCTTGCAAGATTTTCATCTAGTTTATGTCTTGGTACACTGAGTGTGTGCGTCTCTTGGCAGATTTACGATATTTCTAGAAACCCTTTGCATCTTGGCCTTGTTGGTTTAACTCAGTTTATTCCTCTAATTCTTTTAGTTGTTGTTACTGGTTATTGTGCAGATAATTTTAACAGAAAAGTTATCTTTTCTCTTTGTCTATTATTAGAAGCTCTTTTGACATTTTTATTTGTCATTATAAATGTCACAGATAATGCTAATATTTTAATTCTATTTATGATATTAATTTTTATTGGAATTGTAAGGGCATTTTTCTCGCCAGCTGCAGCTGCATTTCTACCTAATATTGTAAGTAAAAAAGACTTACCTGATGCAGTTGCATTGAGTGCAGTTGCTTGGCAATCTGGTACAATATTCGGACCAGTTTTTGGAGGTTTACTCTATGGAGTATCCGTGTTTGCAGGATATTTATTTACTTCTTTAGGTTTATTAGTTGGTTCAATTCTAGTTTTTTCAATTTCTTATATTTATAAACCAAGGATAAAAAAGACAATTTCATTTGATAATTTAACTGGAGGATTTTCTTATGTTTGGAAAAAGAAAATCCTGTTGGGCGTTATTTCATTAGATCTTTTCGCAGTACTTATGGCAGGAGCTGTTGCTTTGATGCCAGTTTATGCTAGGGACATACTTGATACAGGCCCTTTAACCCTTGGCTTCCTTCGATCATCTCCTGGTATAGGGGCAATTCTTGTAGCTGCAGGTTTGTCCTTTTATTCAATTCAAAAAGCAGGTAAAATTATGTTATATGCAGTTGCTCTTTTTGGTTTGTCAACTTTCTTTTACGGTCTATCGACAAATGTTGCGCTGTCAATAACTCTCCTATGTTTTGTTGGTGGCTTTGACATGTTAAGTGTATATATTAGAGATATTATTATTCAATTAGGAACTGAAGATAGTATGAGAGGTAGAGTTAATGCGGTTAATATGATGTTTGTTGGAGCTTCAAATGAATTAGGAGATTTTCGAGCAGGATTAATGGCTTCAGGTATAGGTGCCGTACCAGCAGTTGTTTTTGGTGGTGTTGGTGCTATGGGTATTGCAGCTGTTTGGGGTTTGGTTTTTCCTGATTTGCTTAAAATAAATAAATTGGATAAAAAAGATAAAAGTGATGATTTTAAATGAAAACTACAAATCATAAAACCCTTTGGAGCCCACCTAAGGAAACACAAAAAAATAGTAATTTAGTTGAATTTATTAATAAACACGTCTGTGAATTTAAAAATACTAAAAATATTGATTTCCAATCAATTTTGAGTTGGTCTGTACAAAATCCAGAGAAATTTTGGAACTACGTTTGGGATTACTCCAAAGTAATCGGCACCAAAGGAAAAACTTTACTTAAAGATAAAGATAAAATGCCAGGTGCTAAGTTTTTTCCGGATTCAAAAATAAATTATGCTGAAAATATATTAAGCAATAAAGATAATATGTTAGCTATAATTTCTGAGAGAGAAGATGGATTAAAATGCAAAATTACAATGAAAGAATTAAGAAAGAAAGTTTTGCAAATGGCTGGCTATTTAAAGGAAAACGGTATTAAAAAAGGTGACAGGGTATGTGCTTATATGCCTAATTGCCCTGAAACAATAATTACAATGTTGGCTACTTCTGCGTTGGGCGCAGTTTTCTCTTCATGTTCAACAGATTTTGGTGTTTCTGGTGTATTGGATAGATTTAAGCAAATTGAGCCAAAAATTTTGGTTACAGTAGATGGATATTTGTACAATGGAAAAAGAATTTATAGGCATAATGAAGTTCATGAAATTGTGAATGGATTAGAAACATTAGAAAATACAGTTGTACTTAAGTATTTAGATAAAAGTGACAATGCAAAGTATTCCTTTAAATTCGATTATTTTGAAACAGTATATTTTTCTGTGCCCATAAAAAAATTTGCAAGTGTAAATTTTAATGATCCTTTATACATTGTCTTTTCTTCAGGCACAACAGGAGCACCTAAATGTATTGTCCATGGTGCTGGAGGAGTTCTTCTTCAACATGCCAAAGAACATAAATTACATGCAAACATAAAAGAGGGTGACAAAGTCTTTTATTTTTCAACTTGTGGATGGATGATGTGGAACTGGCTTGTTGGATCACTGTTTTCAAAAGCTACTGTAATCCTCTACGAAGGCAGTCCTTTTTTTGAAGGGCCTATGAAGCTGTGGGATCTTGCTGAGAATGAGAATATAACTCTGTTTGGAACATCAGCAAAGTATATTGATGCTTTAAGAAAGTCTGGTTATAGGCCAAATCTAAATAAAAAATTAAACCATTTGAAATGTTTGTGTTCTACTGGCTCACCATTATCTCCAGAAGGCTTTCAGTATATAAGTCAGCATATAAAATCTGATATGCAAATAGGATCTATTTCAGGTGGAACTGATATCTTATCATGTTTTGTGCTAAACAATCCTTTGGATGATGTTGTATCTGGAGAAATCCAAGGAATTGGTCTTGGTATGTCTGTAGAAGTATTCGATCATAANGGTGTTTCAATTACAGATGAACCAGGTGAGTTAGTCTGTACAAAACCATTTCCATCCATGCCAATCATGTTTTGGAATGATCCTGATGGCAAAAAATATAGAGATGCTTATTTCAATTATTATCCAAATATCTGGAGACATGGTGATTGGACAAAAATNACAGAGAGAGGAACTCTCATTATATATGGAAGATCTGATGCAACGTTAAACCCAGGAGGGGTTAGAATAGGTACAGCTGAAATTTATAAAGTTGTTGAAAATTTTGATGAGGTATTTGAATCTATAGTTGTAGGACAAGANTGGGAAGATGACATTAGAGTTATCTTGTTCGTAAAGCTAAATGANGGTTCANNNTTAAATCAGNATTTAATTTCTNAAATAAAAAATACACTTAAAACACAAGTTAGCCCTAGACATGTTCCTGCAAAAATNATTTCAATTAAAGATATACCAAGAACTAGATCTGGAAAAATCACCGAGTTAGCTGTAAGAGATNTTATACATGGAAAAGAAATAAAAAATTCTGAAGCTTTGTCNAATCCTGAAGCTTTNGAGTTATACAAAAATTTGACTGAGTTAAAAAACTAAAATCATAATCTTAAAGATGTTAAAATTAANAAATNCTTTTTTGCCTTACATTTGGCCAAAAGGCAGAACTGATATCAAAAGTAGAATTATNCTAGCGCTCGTGATTCTAGTTTTNGCTAAGATACTGACTGTTCTTGTTCCTTATACCTANAAATGGGCTACAGATGCATTAGTCGGAGAAAATTCANGCCCAAATATAATTCCATTATATATTNTAACGCCTGTCATGTTGATTATTGCTTTTGGNGTAGGAAGGATNCTAATGGTGGCNTTTAACCAGGTTAGGGATGCTCTTTTTGCCAAGGTGGGNCAAAATGCAGTTAGACAACTTGGGAAAGTTAGTTTCAANCATTTACANAATTTATCTCTTAGNTTTCATTTAGATAGGAGAACTGGAGCTTTAAATAGACTNGTTGAAAGAGGNACTAANGGTATAGAAATTATTGTTAGGCTTGCAATATTAAATACAGTTCCAACAATTTTTGAATTTATTTTTGTTGGGCTTATTTTATTAATTCAATTTGATTGGAGATATTTGCTAATAGTTATAATTACAATTCTTGCATATACCTATTTCACAATTGTGTATTCTAGTTTCAGAGTTGTTTACAGAGACAAGATGAATGAAAATGACGAAGAAGCAAATAATAAAGCATTAGATTCATTGCTAAATTATGAAACAGTAAAACATTTTAACAATGAAAAAATTGAAGAAAGTCGTTTTGATGATGCGATGTTTGGGTATGAAAAAGCCTCAATAAAAATACTTACTTCATTGGCATTTTTAAATTTTGGTCAAACCGCAATTTTTACTATTGGCCTTACTTTCTGTATGGTTTTATCTGGTTTGGAGGTGCAGGCTGGCAATCAAACAATTGGGGACTTTGTTCTTATCAATGCTCTTTTGATGCAATTAGCAATCCCATTAAACTTTTTTGGTTACATTTATAGAGAAATCTCTCAAGGGTTAACTGATTTGAAATCATTATTCTCGATCTTAAACATAAAACCTGAAATTAATGACATCAAAGGTGCTGTTTCAATGAAGTTTAAAAAAGCTGAAATTAGCTTTGAAAATGTTTCATTTTCATATGATGGGAAAAGAAAGGTTTTAGACAAAATAAACTTCTCCATACCTAGTGGTTCCTCTTTAGCTATAGTTGGTCCTACAGGAGCTGGAAAATCCACGATTTCAAGACTAATATTTAGATTTTACGATACTACAAGTGGAAAAATTTTAGTTAATGGAAAAGATATAAGGGATATAACCCAAATCTCACTTAGAAGAAATATAGGTATTGTTCCTCAGGATACAGTTCTTTTTAATGATACAATTTCTTATAATTTAAAATACGGAAAAATAGATGCTAATGAAAAAGAAATTTTGGATATAGCAAAAAAAGCTCAGTTAGACAAAATTATAAAAAACTTTCCTGAAGGAATGAAAACTATAGTTGGTGAGAGAGGTTTAAAGCTTTCTGGTGGTGAAAAACAAAGAGTTGCTATTGCTCGCACTCTTCTTAAAAACCCTCCTATTCTGATATTAGATGAAGCAACAAGTGCACTTGATACCCTAACTGAAAGGGAAATAAAAGATTCATTAAAAAGTTTAGCCAAAGAGAGAACAACAATTATAATTGCTCATAGACTGTCTACAGTAGTAGATGCTGATAAAATTTTAGTATTAGATAAAGGAAAAATAATTGAACATGGTACACATAAGCAACTAATTAAAAAAAGAGGATTATACGCAGATATGTGGTCTACACAGCAGACTATAAAAAAAGCTGAAGAAACCCTCAAAAATATAAAGCCTGAATATAAAAAACTTCTAAGTAGTTAGGTATTGGGTACTATTTAAGGTAACACTATCATGAAAAATCATAGTAAAGTTTTACCACTATTAATGGTAGGCACGGGCATTATATTATTTTCCA
>NYVQ01000039.1 GCA_002684695.1 SAR116 cluster bacterium
AAAAAAATTTAATATTTGCCTCATCACACGAAATGCCGTTATTTCCCGGTACAGGAAATCAAAGTGAAATTGGGTGTGGCAACATAATTAATGAACCATTGAAAAGTAAAACAACTGGCAAAGATTTTCTAAAGGTTTGGATCAATAATATTTTACCTAAAGTAAAAGAGTTAAAACCAGAATTGATAATTTTATCTGCAGGGTTTGATGCACACAAAGATGATCCATTGTCTTCAGTACAGTTGTCTTCAAAAGACTACAAGTTTTTAACAGATGAAATAGTAGATTTTGCAAATAATTATTGCAACGGAAGAATTGTTAGTATTCTTGAAGGAGGATATAATATAAAGGCTTTAAAGGAAACTGTAGAATTACATATAAAGTCTTTAATTAAATCATAAAGCTTCCTTCATACTTTCCCCTATGTAGATTTCTCTTAACCTCAAACTTTGCTTACCTGGTTTACCATTTCCAATTATTTTATTATCTATCTCAACAACTGGCCCAATAAACGTAGTCGCAGATGATACAAAAGCTTCAGATGCATTTTTAGCTTCTTCGATAGTAAATGGCCTTTCTTCAACTTTAATTTGAGCTTCTTTGGCATATTTTAAAATTGATCTTCGTGTTACTCCTGCAAGAATATCATTAGATAAATTCCTAGTGACCAAAACATTATCTTTTGTTATTATATGCGCATTATTAGATGTTCCCTCAGTAACAAAACCATCTTGCACCATCCAAGCATCATCTTTATTAGATTTTTTAGCCATCATTTTACACATTGATGGTGCCAGAAGTTGAACTGTCTTTATATCTCTTCTTGCCCATCTTATGTCGGGTACTGATATAACTTTCATTCCATTTTTGGATAAGTTGGATTCTTGTAATGATTTAACTTGAGTAAACAAAACTATTGTTGGCTTAACATTACTATCAGGATAATCAAAACTTCTATCGTCTTCACCTCTTGAAATTTGAAGGTAAATTAATCCTTCAGTCAAATTATTTTTATCTATTAATTTATAATGAATATCTAATAATTTATTCGTTTCAATTGGCATTTTTATATCTAATTCTTTTAAAGATCTTTTGAGTCTTGTAATGTGTCCATCCCATTCTAAAATTTTACCATCAATTATTGCAGTAACTTCATAGACAGCGTCAGCAAATAAAAAACCCCTATCAAAAATAGAAACTTTTGCTTCTGTTTCGTTTATAAATTCATCATTTACAAAAACTATTCTTTCTTTCATTTATTATCCCCAAAGATCCTTATTAGGTGGTTGAATTTTACTTTTATTATATATTAAAGGGTTTTCCCTATCTTTTGATAATAGCAATGGTCCGTCTAAATCAACCCATTTTGCACTTTGTGCAAGAAGAAGTGCTGGAGCCATCGCTAGAGAGGAGCCAACCATACAACCTACCATGATATCAAAATTATATGATTTTGCTTTATTTATTAAATTAAGTCCTTCTGTTAGACCACCTGTTTTATCAAGTTTTATATTAATTACGTCATATTTTCCAACACATTTGTCTAAACTTGACGCGTCATGACAACTTTCATCAGCACAGATGGGAATTGGTCTTTCTATATTTTTTAACTCTTCATCGTTTTCAGATGGGAAAGGTTGCTCGATCATTTTTATTTTTTCTTCGACAAAATGAGGTATAAGTTTTCTATACTCATCTAAAGTCCAACCTTCATTTGCATCAACAATTAAATCAGAATTGGGAGCAAATTTCCTTATTGCCTTTATTCTGTCAATATCCTGACCTCCTCCCCCAAGTTTTATTTTTAGGATAGGTAGGTCGGAGTGAAGTTTAGCCTCTTCTCCCATTTTTTTTGGCGTATCAAGAGATAAAGTAAATGATGTTATTACAGGTGAAAAATCAATACTTGTAAGCTTTTCAATTGACATATTTTTTGACTTAGCCTCTAAATCCCAAAGGGCACAATCAAGTGCATTACGTGCTGCACCTGGAGGTAAAAGCTTGTATAATTCAGACTTATCTTTAATAGGTTTTAGATTTTTTATTTGATCAATAACACTTTCTAAAGTTTCATTATATCTCTTGTAAGGAACACATTCACCAAAACCTTCATAACCGTCATTAGAGATTTTCACTGTAACAACTTCTGCTGATGATCTTGATCCTCTTGATATCGTAAATATTTTTTTTAATGGGAAAACATCTACGTTTGTCTCAATAATCATACTTTAAAAATTATCTAATTCTTCTACGAGTCTTGAGGTGCCAGTTAATACTGGGTCAACAGTTGGTAATTTCATTTCTTCCTCAACTTGTTTAAGATATTCCAAAGCTTTTTCGTTTTCCATATTAGATGTATTTACAGAAATACCAATTACTTTAACATTTTTATTTACTACTTTTGCCAATTTAATAGCNGTATCATTTAGCTCTNTTAGNGTNGGNAATGAATAACCNGGCAGACCACGCATATGAGATCGTGTNGGTTCATGACATAAAATNAAAGCATCNGGNTGACCTCCATGAACTAAAGCCATTGTAACTCCTGAGTATGACGGGTGATACAAACTACCCTGCCCCTCTATTATATCCCAATGATCTTCATCATTNTCTGGAGTGAGATGCTCAATAGAACCAGCCATAAAGTCAGCNATAACAGCNTCAAGTGGAACGCCATCGCCAGTTATTAAAATNCCAGTTTGACCNGTAGCTCTAAAAGTNGCTTTTAAACCCTTGTTTTTCATTTCTTTTTCTAAAGCTATAGCAGTGTACATTTTTCCAATTGAGCAGTCTGTTCCAACAGCCAAACAACGNTTACCAGATCTTTTTATTCCATTAGCAATTGGNTACTCAACGGTTGGAACTCTTACATCAATTAGGTTNGTATTATGTATCTTTGCAAGATTAACTAATTCACTTTCATCTCTTAATAAATTATGTAAACCAGATGCTATATCTAACCCAGATATAATGGCCTCTTTTAGAACATNCTTCCATTTATCAGAAATTATACCACCTCGGTTTGCTACGCCAATTACAAGAGTTTTAGCTCCCATNCTTACTGATTCTTTTATAGATAAGTTTTTTAAACNCATATCAGCTTTGCAACCAGGCAANGTTATTTGCCCAATTGAAAGCCCAGGTCTCCAGTCTTTAATACCTTGAGCTACTTTAGCAGCAAGTGGATCTGGTGCATCACCTAAAAAAAGTACGTATGGTTGTTGAATAGTCATAATAGTTTCCTCTCAAACTAATTTGTATTATANAAAAGNAGTTTTTATCAACAAATTTTTAAAAAATTATTTTTTTCTTAGCCANTCTTTTCTTACATTTAAGTTTNTCTCAGAAATACAATATTTATCCTTTAATTTAGCAAAATCTTCTGANGGGATTAACTGCTTTAAGGCCCATATTGCTGATCCTCTAAGTATTTCATTATNAGAATTTAAAAATTTTTTTATACTTGGGACAAGTGAACTATTTGAAGAATTTCCTGCTGCAATTAAACAATTTCTCATCATTCTTATATAACCTGTTCTTTTTAAAGTTGTTCCAGACGTTAAAACCCGAAATTTTTTATCATCTAATGACAACCATTGAACAAGTGGAATTAAGTTAATTTTAAAATTTTCATTTAATTTAAAGTCATTGACTTCTACAGCAAAATTATTCCATGGGCATACAGCCAAACAATCATCACATCCAAAAATCCTATTTCCAATATGTTTTCTATATTTAAGAGGAATTTGTTTTTTATATTCTATAGTCANATAAGATATACACTTCCGAGCATCCAATTTATAGGGNTCAATTATTGCTTTTGTTGGACAAATATTTATACATTTACTGCATGAACCACAATTATTGTTNTGAACCTCTTCTACTGAAAGATATTTATCGATTAATATAACACCTAGCAAGAGCCAAGATCCATATTTTCTGCTAACTAGGTTTGTGTGTTTTCCTTGCCACCCAATACCAGCTTTGTGAGCAATTGGCTTTTCCATTAGTGGAGCTGTATCAACAAATACTTTTACTTTTGATTTATACTTTGAAACTAATTTATTTGAAATTTGTTTTAATCTTCCCTTTAAAACATCATGATAATCCTTGCGTCTTGCATAAACAGCAACATAGCCACTTTTTTTATTATTTAGTTCAGATAAAGGGTTATTTTTAGGCCCATAGTTAAATCCAAATACTATCGCTGATTTTGCATCAGGCCATAACTTATCAGGCGATTTTCTAATATNTTTTTTATCCTTAATCCATTTTAAACTNCCATGGAATTTATTTTTTATAAATTCATCTAATTGTGATTGGATAAAAAATGAGTTATTGACATTTGTAATTCCAACAACACTGAAACCGTTGTCTTTTGCTAAATTATCTATAAAAACTTTATCTTCCATTATTTAAAAAGAAATTTCTTTCAAGTCTCCACTAGATCTTTTTAATAAAAACTTTTCTGAAAAATTATCAAAATTATCTAACTTTATAGAATTTCTAATTTCCTTCATCATGTTTTGATAAAAATTTATATTATGATTTGATAATAATATTAAACCCAGTATTTCATTAGCTTTAAATAAGTGATGTAAATAAGCTCTACTGTAATTAATACATGTAGAGCAATTACAGCTATCATCTAATGGCCTGGGGTCAGAAGAGTGTCTAGCATTTTTTATATTCACTTCCCCTCTTGAAGTAAAACCTTGGCCATTCCTTCCAGATCTTGTAGGTAAAACACAATCAAACATATCAACACCTCTTTTTACAGCACCTATAATATCTTCTGGCTTTCCAACTCCCATCAAATATCTTGGCTTAGTTTTATCAATAAGAGGAACAGTATAGTCTAAAGTTTCAAACATAACATCTCTTCCTTCACCGACAGCTAAGCCACCAATTGCATAACCAGGAAAATTTAAATTATGTAGAAATTTTGATGAAATTTCTCTTAACTCTTTAAAAGTACCTCCCTGAACTATTCCAAAAATTGCATATCCNGATCTTTCTTGATAAGTTTCAATTGATCTAGTTGCCCATCGCATGGATAATTCCATTGATTTTTTTGTATCCTCGAATGTCGACGGCCACTCAATACACTCATCAAAACACATCGTAATTGTGGAACCTAAGGCATGTTGTATTTGGATACTTTTTTCAGGAGTAAGGTTAAATATTTTCCCATCAAGTTGAGATTTAAAGATAACACCATCTTCATTTATTGTTCTAAGCTTTCCTAGTGACATAACTTGGAACCCTCCTGAGTCAGTTAAGAGCGGTCCAGACCAATTCATAAAGTTTCTAACACCACCAAGTTTTTCAATTATTTTCTCACCTGGCCTCAACATAAGGTGATAAGTATTTGCTAGAATAATTTGGGAATTACTTTTCCTTATATCTTCAACAGTTAGAGCCTTAACTGTTGCTGCAGTGCCAACAGGCATAAATACGGGTGTCTCTATATCGCCGTGAGCAGTAGTAACTTTACCTAATCTCGAATTTTTATGCTTTTTGATTATCTCAAATTTAAAGTTTTTCATTATTTTTCTTTATTAAACAACAATCACCATATGAAAAAAATCGATACTGATTGTCAATTGCGTATTGATATGCTTTCTTTAAATTATTATATCCACCAAAAGCAGCAACTAACATTAGCAGTGTAGACTTAGGTAAATGAAAATTTGTTAACAATAAATCAGGTACATTAAATTTATAACCAGGTTTTATAAATATGTTAGTATATCCCGAAAATGGTTTTATTCTTTTCTCTTTTTTATCAAAAGCTGTTTCAACCAATCTCAAAGTTGTTGTGCCCACTGTTAAAATCTTTCCTCCATTTTTTTTACATTCTAAGATTTTTTCAACAACGTCACTTGTTACTTCCCCCCATTCACTATGCATTTTATGGTTATTTATATTTTCAGTTTTTACTGGTAAAAAAGTTCCAGCACCTACATGTAAAGTAACAAACTTAACATTTATTCTTAAATTTTGTAATTTATCAAAAACTTTATTTGTGAAGTGCAGACCAGCAGTGGGCGCAGCAAAGGCACCTAATTTATCAGCATAAATTGTTTGATAGTTATTATCATCATCTTCTCTTAAGTCATTGTTTCTCTTAATATATGGTGGAAGTGGCATTTTTCCTAATTCAATTAATTTTCTTATAAGGTTATCTTTTTCACATTTAAAAGATAATTTAATTTCACCTCCATCAAGTTTCTCTATAATTTCTGCTTTTAGTGAACCAAATTGAATTATGTCATTTATAATGAGTTTTTTTGCTGGTCTGGCAAATGCAGACCAACTTCCGTCATCATTAAATTTATGCAATGTAACCTGAATTGATTTAGTATTTCTCTTTCCATATAACTTGGAAGGCATTACTTTAGTATTATTACATATTACTAAATCTTTTTCTGATAGGAAATTAGGCAAATCATAAAAATGATGGCTAGTAAATTTATTTTTATCAATTACTAGCATTTTTGAACTATCTCTGGGCATTGCAGGATGTTGCGCAATTAATTCATTAGGTAATTCAAAATCAAAATCAGATAAATACATTTTAATAAATTTGTATTATGCCCTGAATAGATTTTTTACTATCAGTAACAACTAATGCCTGGACTTTTGCTTCTACCATCTTTTTCTTAGCATCAATCATTAAAGTATCCTTTGAAATGGTTAGAGGTTCTGAACTCATAACATCTTTAATCTTATCTTTTGAAAGATTTCTTTTAGTAAGAAATAATCTCCTAAGGTCACCATCAGTGAAAATACCACAAAGAATATTATCACTATGAACTAATGCTAGACCTAACCTACTTTCTGACATAGCAATTATAGCATCATTAATTGGTTGATCATTATGAACCAGAGGTAAATTACTAGTGATCATATTGTCAGCAACTAATTGTGTTAATCCCTTCCCTAGACTGCCTCCAGGATGTGTTAAAGCAAAATCCTCTTCTGCAAAGCCTCTAGCATGCATGACAGCTACCGATAGAGCATCTCCAGCAGACATAGTAAGCATTGATGAAGTAGTTGGCGCAAGATTTAGCGGACAAGCCTCTCTATCAATTGATACATCAATATTGGAAATTGCACACTTTGATAAAGTACTATTATTTTTTCCTGTTAATGATATTATTTTAACGTTTAATTTTTTTAATGATGGTAATAGTTTGATTATTTCTTCTGTTTCACCTGAATATGATATTAAGATCAAAATATCATCTTTTTTTACCATTCCTAAATCACCATGTATGGCCTCAGCTGGATGAAGAAAAAAACTTGGACTACCTGTTGATGCAAGAGTGGCAGAAATTTTCCTTCCTACATGTCCAGATTTTCCCATGCCACTAACTACAACATGCCCCTTTGTTTCTAAGATCAACTTAACGGCTAAATTGAAGTCGTCTGTAATATTAGACAAAAATCTATCAATTCCATCTTTATAAGATGAACATAATTCACTTACTATTTTAAGTGATGAAGATTTGCTGATTAAACTCATAAATGACTTTCTTTATACATTTTTTTTGCAATTTCTAAATCTTCAGGTGTATTTATATTAAAAAACTGATCGACACTAGATTTAAACTCAACTTCGACTGGCGTATATGTTTTTGTAAATAAATCAATCTTTCTAATATTAGAATTTAGAGCTTTAATCAAAGGTTTTTTTATAGATATGTGCCAAATTGAAAAAACCGGATGATTACGACCATTGGATTTTGCAACACCAATTAATTTATTTTTTTTGATAGTTTCGTCATAAAGTTTTCTTATTAAATTCTTTGGGAAAAAAGGCGTGTCTATAGGAATGCTTACAATCCACTCAAAATTCATATTTTGCTTATCAAACCATTCTAAACCAGATAAGATTCCAGCAAGAGGGCCTTGATGGTTAGGAAGACTGTCCTTAATGATATTTAACTTATATTGTTTAAAAATTTCAGGTTCACGATTGGTATTTAGGACAATTTTATTTTTATCTAGTTCTAATTTATTTAAGATAATAGAGAGAAGAGAATGACCATAAATTTCTAAAAGTGTTTTGTCTACACTATTCATTCTTGATGATTTTCCTCCTGCTAAAAGGACACATCCAATCATTTATTAATTTCCTTTATTTGTATTTTAATCATATATAACTCTGTGACTCCCTGACAATAGAATAAACCTCTTGCCTTTCATTCTTCCAATTAATGATAAATTGGCTTCATTGGCAAGATTAACGCCACTTTCAGTAAANCCAGATCGAGANANCAAAATTGGTATTTGCATTTGAACAGTTTTGATAATCATCTCTGAAGTTANTCGCCCTGTAGTATAGAAAATTTTATCTTTACCTTCNATGTTATTTAAAAACATCCAACCAGCAATTTTATCAACTGCATTATGTCTTCCAACATCTTCCACATAAGCTAGAACTTCATCTTTTAAGCATAATGCACAACCATGTATGGCACCTGCTTTTAAGTAAAGACTTGGTATCTCAGTAATGGCTTTAGAGATTTTGATCATCCAACTAGACTTTATTTTAGCACGATCATTTAGTTTTATATCATAAAATGTTTCCATCATATCTCCATACACAGTTCCAATCGCACAACCACTTGTTCTTATCTTTTTAGAAAGTTTTTTTTCATAATTAGTTTTTCTTTTTGTCCTAATAATTACCACATCAAGATCTTCGTCATAATCTATGCTTTCAATAGTGTCTTTTTTATTGATCATGTTTTGATTTAGAAGATAACCAACTGAGAGTTCTTTGGGCATGTCACCCAATGTCATGGTAGTGACAATTTCTTGAGAATTTAAATAGATCGTTAGCGGTTTTTCAGTAACGACGTCTATATTAATGGTCTCATTAAACTCATTAATACCATAAACTTTCTTAGTGAGGTTATTATCGCTTATATTAGGTTGTAATCTTAATTGATTAGTAGTATTTTTTTTATTATTCTGATCATTCGTCATACTGTATAATTAACCGTGACTAATATAAACGCAATACTACATATTAAAATTATAAAAGAATTGATTGGATATTAGTATATGCACTTTCACTTTATTTCCTCAGAAAATCCAGAAGCAAAACAAGCGCAAAGTAATTTAATCAAACGTTATAATCAATCAGATATAAATAATTGTGATGTGATAATTGCAATTGGTGGTGATGGAATGCTATTGAAAGCTCTTAGATATAGTATTGATTTAAATGTGCCTGTTTTTGGACTTAATAAAGGAAATGTTGGCTTTCTTATGAATGAACTGTCAATAAATGGTCTTGATGAGAGAGTTAAGAATGCCAATAAAGTTAATATGTACCCATTGAAAATGAAAGCGCGTAAGTTAAATGGAAAAAATATTGAGGAAACTGCTGTAAATGAAGTTTCATTGTCAAGACAAACTCATCAAGCTGCACATCTTAAAGTTTATATTGACGCAAAAGAAAGACTTAATGAATTAGTTTGCGATGGTATATTAGTTTCGACGCCAATTGGAAGTACAGCTTATAATTTGTCTGCACATGGTCCAATTATCCCTCTAAATGCTAATATTCTTGCTCTTACACCGATTAGTGCTTTTAGACCCAGAAGATGGAAAGGCGCTCTTCTTCCCGAGAATGTTAGAATAAATATAGATATTTTAGATTCCAAAAGAAGGCCTGTTAGTGCAACTGCCGATAATATAGAAGTTAGAGATATTAAAAATATTGAAATTTCAGCAGACAGGACAAAAACTTTGACTATGCTTCATGATCCAGGACATAGTTTAGATGAAAGAATTATGAAAGAACAATTTTTAACATAAATGCTTATTTAAAAATTGTTCAATAGATGACCAAAATAAAACTTTTATCTCTTTTTTTTCGTGAATTATATCGTGTCTACAAGATGGTAAGACGACCTCTTCAACATTTTTTAATTCACTTATTAGTTTTTTCTGAGCCAATGGATCAGTAACAGTTTCGTCCTCAGCGTTCAGAATCAAAGTTGGGGTACTGATATTTGTTTTTCTAATATTCTGAAAAAAATAATTACAAGCTTGTATAGCGCATGAAACCCAATTCCAACTTGGACCAGCTGTTTCAAGATTATTATTTTTGTTATAAGCCTTTAAAGCGTCATCAGATACCTTCTGCCCATAATAATTAATATTATCTTTATTTTTCCAATAGTCTGAGGACTTAGAGACACTAGATTTAACGTTACTGCCCGCTATCCCGAGAAAAGACGCTATAGATGCAAGGTTATTGCTTATTCCTATGTTTGACAAATTAAATAATAAAAGAATTTTGTTAATAAAAATTATAATAAAAGAAAGATTTTTTGACAAAGGCAAACCCATCATTGGAGCCATAGAAATTGTAATTGAAGGTTGAGAACAAGGATTATCACAGTTATTTTTTGATATAATTTGATAGTATAGTGATAAAAATCCTCCTAATGAATTACCCAGAAAAATCAAAGGAGCATTCTTACCAAGGGACAATGAATTAATTATTAAATTTATTGAAGAAATATATAAATTAAACTTTGATACATGTATTACAGTCTCTGGATTACCAAAACGAGAAGATAATCCCTGGCCTGGTAAATCTAAAACTGCAACTCGGTAATTATTTTTGACAAATCTTTCGGCAATTTTTTCGTACCTTTCAATAAATTCACTTAAACCCGGTATAATTAAAATATCACCTCTAAAAGATTTATCTTTTAATAATGAAAACTCTGCGCAACGTATTTTAAATTTTTTGGACTTTATCCAAAAAATTCTTTTATATATTTTAGTTGATGACATTTATGGCGCTGAAACTGAAAAGCTTTCTCCACATCCACATCTTGCAGTTTCGTTTGGATTTTTAAAGTCAAAACCAGAAGAAAATTTACTCTCATTCCAATCCATTTCTGATCCTACTAAAAACATAACAGCAGCAGGATCTATGAAAATAGTAACACCTTTAGATGAAATGGTTTCCTCAAATTCCTTTGCCTCAACCGCNTACTCAACAGAGTACTTAAATCCAGAGCANCCAGAAGATTTTACNCCAATTCTAAGNCCTAANACATTTTNATCACCTTTNTTNATAAGGTATTNNACTCTTTCTGCAGCTTTATCTGTAATTGTGATTATATTATTGTCTATTTTCATAATGACTAAGATTAATTTATATCTAATAGTAACTTTGCGTCTTCTGACATCATATCTTTCGTCCAAGCAGGTTCCCAAATTAACTTAACATCAACTTCACCAACATTGTCAATCGAAGAAACTTTTTCAGAAACCTCTTTTGGAAGTTCTCCAGCAACAGGGCAAGCAGGTGCAGTTANTGACATTTTTATATTTACATTACAATTATCCAAACAGTCAATTTCATAAATTAAACCTAAATCATAAATACTTACAGGAATTTCAGGGTCAAAGATTTTTTTTAATTCACTTATGATTAAATTTTTATCNATTTTTCCAGTACAATTATTATTTTTTGTGCCAGCTTTAAATGATTTGTCCTCACCAAGAGCAATACCGTTTTCCATAAAATCGTTTAAGTTTAANTCTTCAACCATTTCGTTAACCTAAAAGCTTTTTGACTGTANAAAGACCNTTAATTAAATCGTCGACTTCATGTTCTTGAGTGTAAATACCAATAGAAGCCCTCGCGGTAGAATTAATATTAAAATGCTTCATTAATGGTTGCGCACAATGATGNCCGGCCCTAATAGCAATTCCTTTTTGATCTAATATTGTGGCTATATCGTGAGGATGAGCATTTTCAAAAATAAAAGAAATTACACCAGATTTTGATTTTGAATTTCCAATAATTTTTAAACCTTTAACTTCTTGAAGTTTTTCAGTAAATACTTTTAAAATTTTTTGTTCATGAATATTGATATTCGTCATTCCTATAGCTTGAACAAAATCAATAGCAGAACCAAAAGCAATCACTTCTGCAATTGGGGGAGTGCCAGCTTCAAACCTATGNGGAGGGTCAGCGTAAGTTGAACTTTCAATATCAACGTTATCAATCATATCACCTCCACCAATAAATGGNGGCATATCATTCAGAATTGAAGATTTTCCCCAAAGAACNCCAACACCAGAAGGGCCNTAAAGCTTATGAGAACTAAAAGTATAAAAATCACAATCTATATCGATTACATTAACAGGTAGATGGATAGCCCCCTGACAACCGTCAACAACACATATAGCGTTGACTTCATGAGCTAATCGAGAAATTTCTTTAATAGGAAATATAGTACCTAAAACATTAGACACATGTGGAACTGAAACAATTTTTGTTTTTTTGGTAATTATGTTCTTTAANGANCTAATNTTAAATTCACCATTTTCATCAACTGGAATAGCTTTTATTTTTGCTCCAGTTTTTTGAGAAACTAACTGCCAAGGAACAATATTAGCATGATGATCAGCTACAGTNATTATTATNTCNTCGTCTTGNTTTAAAAACTTTCCACCCCAAGAGTTCGCAATTAAATTAATCAGTTGAGTTGCCCCAGAACCAAAAATAATTTCATTTTCATTTTTTGCACCTAAAAANTTTGCTGCTTTTTTCCTTACTTCCTCATATTTAAAAGTAGACTGCTCACTTAACCAGTGNAGACCTCTATGAACATTTGAATAAGTTTCNAGATAAGCATTTTCTAGTGTCTCTATAACNACCTTAGGTTTTTGAGCACTTGCAGCACTATCTAAATAGACCATTTTATGATTATTAATATTTCTTTCNAATATAGGAAATTCTGATCTTATTTTATTAAAATCGATAAACTTATTTGTCTGTTTTTCAGTCATTANGCAGCAACTTTTGAATAAAACTCATCAAGCCAAAAATTAATAGCATAATCTAATTGATCATATAAAAATTCATTTTGAACTTCACTCAAAATTTCACTCAAATATGCTTTAATTAATATATCTCTAGCTTCATTATATGAAATTCCACGACTCAACAAATAAAAGAATTGATCTTTATCTAACTCACCTATTGTAGCTCCATGAGCACAAGTGACGTCATCAGCAAATATTTCAAGTTCAGGTTTTGAATTTGATTCAGCTAGTTTGGATAAAAGAAGCGCTCTGCTCATTTGCTTTCCGTCTGTTTTCTGGGCATTAGGTGCTACTTTTATGCCGCCTTGATAGACTCCCACAGAACTGTCATCAAGTATACCTCTTACAATTTGGCTAGAAGATGTATTTTGAGCAATATGATTAACGCATGCTGTTATATCTTGATGATGCTTATCTCTTCCAAAATAGATTCCCGTTAAGTTATAGGAACTAAAATCATTTTTTAAATTCATATTAATATCACTTCTTGACATATTTACGCCTTGTTGAGTCACAACCATATCAATATTTGAGTGCTTATTTATGTTACCTTCAATCAAAGAAATAAAATTTGCATCTTTTAAAGAATTATCTTTATTTATAACATTAAGCCCAAATGATAAGCTTGAATCATTATCAATATCAAATAAAATCAGTGGGGTGCAAAGTGAATTTGATGTTAAACTATAATCAAATTTTATATTTGCTTTTACGTTTTTTCCAATCTTTATAACAATTACTGAACTTGACCAAGTATCGCTTTCAACAATCGATGAAAAGTTTATATCATAATTAGAAGAAAAGTTATCTGGTAAAAAAACTTCAAAAGAACTTGAGATATTCGATAAAATTATATCAGTCATTTTACTATTTTTAAAGAAGTTTGATTTAAAAAACTGAATGCTGTTTGCATCAATTTCTTTTAAAATATTTACTTTATTATCAATATTGGTCTTGTAATATGCCTCAACCTTATAATTATTCTTATTGTTAATGAATTTATTCAGTGGGGTCATTTTCCACGTTTCAATTTTTGAATTTGGCCAAACTACATCTGAAAAACTTTTTTTATATGGCAAGCAAAAATCTAAAATAGAATTTGATGGCTTAATGTTAATTAGCATCAATAAATCTCTTATAACCTTCTTTTTCAACAATTTTTGCCAAGTCGGGACCTCCTGATTCAAGGATCTTTCCCTTAACCATTATATGCACAAAATCAGGGACAATATGATCCAAGAGCCTTTGATAATGAGTTATTACCAACATACCCTTATCTTTACTTTTTAAATTGGTTACTCCACTTCCAACAGTTCTTAAAGCGTCAACGTCAAGTCCTGAATCTGTTTCATCTAGAACTGCTATAGATGGGTCAAGTAAAGACATTTGTAATATTTCAAAACGTTTTTTTTC
>NYVQ01000040.1 GCA_002684695.1 SAR116 cluster bacterium
ATTCACTTGTTACCCCAGAAACTTCAAA
This sequence comes from SAR116 cluster bacterium, assembly GCA_002684695.1. Classification (GTDB taxonomy): domain Bacteria; phylum Pseudomonadota; class Alphaproteobacteria; order Puniceispirillales. Next base: position 29 of record NYVQ01000040.1, read on the forward strand.
ATTCTCCTCTTTTATAAAGACATTTGTCATGTAGACACTTCCGTATGCTTTTCTGCAATCAGTACAATGACAGTTTTGAACGATTAATGGATCTGATGTGGATTTATACTGCACAGCTCCACAAAGACAACTACCTGTAAAATTACTCATTAAAACTCCTTGAAAAATTATATATTCTATCATTATCAGAAAAATGATTTGAGCGTAAGGAAATATAGATTAGTATAGGTTGAGGAGTTAACTTTTGTTTGAGAATTTAAATTTTACTATCGATCAGTCTTCAAGTAAAAGAAAAAAAATTGGTTTAATTGTTTTAGCCTCCGATTATACAATTGACCATGAATTTCGAAAATTGTTTCCTTTAAAAAATTTAGACTACTATCATGCCAGAATTGAAAATTCACCTACAGTTACACCAAAGACTTTAAGTGATATGAAAACTAAAATTTCATCAACTTTAAAATTAATTCTTCCTGGGGATAAATTAGATGTAGTTGGTTACGCTTGTACATCTGCATCAGTTGTTTTGGGAGAGGAGGAAATATTTAAGTCAATTCGATCTGTCCAACCTCATACTAAGTGTACAACTCCTATTACTGCTGCATTTGAGGCTTTTAGATCTTTTAATGCAAAAAATATTTTAGTTATTACACCATATATAAAGGATATTAATTTACGTATAGTTAGTTACATGGAGAGTAATGGCTTTAAAATTTCATCTTTTGGTTCATTTAATGAAAAAAGTGATCCAGTTGTTGCATCTATAGACAGCAAAAGTATAATTAATAGTGTAAGAAATATGATTAGGAAAACAAAAGCTGATATGGTTTTTATTTCTTGTACTAGTATAAAATTTATGGAATTCATTCCAGAATTAGAAGAAGAGATTGGAGTTCCTGTTACAACTTCAAATCAGGCAATGGCGTGGCATTGTATGAAGTTAGCAGGAGTTAATTTTAAAATTCCAAATTCAGGACAACTATTTTCTCAATAAAATAATAACAGAAATAATGATCGTAGAAGAACTCATAAAATCTTTAGAATTATCTCAACATCCCGAAGGTGGATGGTTTAAGGAAACATACACATCGCAAATTACAACGAGTGGGAGATCAATTATTTCAATGATTTATTATCTTTTAAAAAAAGATGAAGTTTCAAGGTGGCATAGAGTCACTGACGCAGATGAACTTTGGCTATGGCATCTTGGTCATCCATTGATGCTCTCTTATTCAGATAATAAAAGCATTAAAAAAGATATAAAACTTGGATCAAATATTGCTCAAGGAGAGAAATTACAGGCAGTTATTCCAAAATCAATTTGGCAATCAGCTCAGTCAACAGGTGATTGGTCACTAGTGAGTTGTATTGTTGCGCCCGCATTTTCGTTTAATGGATTTGAAATGGCTAATATAGGATGGGAACCAAAAATATGAGTAAAAATCACGAAGAACAAGACAAATTAATGATGAATACAATGTATTGGTGGGGTATTCCATCATTTTTTAAATGCAATTTTCAGGAGGAAATTGAAAATACAGATATTGCATTTGTTGGTGTGCCTCATTCTACAGGAAATGGGACAACTGAAAGAGATCAGCATCTTGGTCCAAGAGCAGTAAGGCATGTTTCTGGAAGCCTTAGAAGAGTTCACATGAAATATGAGTTCTCACCTTGGGAAGAAGCAAGAATTAATGATCTTGGGGATGTTCCTTTACCCGAGGCTAATAATAATGAGGCCTGCATTAGGGATATTACTAGCTTTTATAAAAAAATATCAGATAACTTAGTCAAGCCTGTATCAATTGGAGGTGATCACTCAATAACTGGTGGTATACTTAGGGGTATATCTGGTGAAAATTCAAAACTTACTAATGGTAAGCCGGTATCACTACTTCACATTGATGCACATACAGATACATTTGATAACCTTGATCACTTTCTGGGTGCTAAAGACAGCGCGGCTCATTGGGCAAGCTTCTGTGTAAGAGAGGGTCTTATCAATGCTGAAACATCTATTCAAGTAGGATTGAGAGGGAATACAAGAACACTGGACTGGCTTAAGCCTAGCTATGACCTTGGGTACAAAGTTGTAACTATGGAAGAATATAGAAAGCAGGGTCTCCAACAAGTAATCAAAAAAATAAAATCAACCCTAGGGGATCATCCAGTTTACATTACTTTTGATTTAGATTGCTTGGATCCAACGATAGCTCCAGCAGTTTCAAATCTNGAACCAGGTTGCAATGGATTCACTATTGATGAAGCCATATCTCTTATTCAAGCTGTTAAAGGATTGAATGTTATCGGAGGAGATATAGTGTGTTTAATGCCAACTAAAGATAATCCAAATAACGTNACTTCTATGGTTGCAGCTTCAGTTGCTTTTGAAATNATGTCTCAAATAGCTTGGAANGTAAAAAATGGTGGTTAATCTNTAATTCTNTCTGGTTTTTTAAATAATGACTTTANAAAGATTGGTGCAACAAAACCTAAAATGGCTGCGACCCAAAGCCCAATGCAGATTGGCGACGAGAGAAGGTATGTCCAATCACCGTCAGACAAAACCATAGCCCTTCTAAGACTTACCTCCATATGACCACCAAGAAGTATCCCCAAAATAACTGGCACTGAGGGTATATCAAATTTTCTTAAGAAGTACCCTAATATACCAAAGCCTATCATTAATAGTAAATCGAAATGACTTCCTGATAGAGAATAAATGCCAACAAAAGAGATCATTGTAACCCCTGGTAATAAAATAGAGGCTGGGACCTGAAGGATCCTTGTGAAAAACTTNACCAGTGGAACGTTCAGAATTAAAAGCATAACATTTGCTATAAGCAATGTTGCTATCAAACCCCATACAACTTCTGGTCTTTCATTAAATAATAATGGTCCTGGTGTAATATTTAAAGTCATTAATAAAGCNAGTAATACAGCTGTAGTTCCTGAGCCCGGTATTCCTAAAGTGAGCATAGGAATTAACGCTCCTCCTGCTGCAGCATTATTACCAGCTTCTGGTGCTGCTATTCCTCTTGGGTCACCTTTACCAAATTGTGAATTATCTTTAACAACTGCTTTTTCAGACATGTAGGCTAGAAAACTCCCAATGGAGGCACCAGCCCCAGGTAGTAAGCCCGCAACAAATCCAATGCAAGAACCTCTTAAAANCGTCCANCGTGTATAAATTATTTCTTTTACTGGTATTGAAATTTTTTCTAATTTNACTCCAATAGCTGTTTCTTTTCCGTGNCTTTCAATAAATACAAATATTTCTGTNATTGCAAATAATCCNACTATTGCAACTAGGAAATCTATACCATCAAATAAATGAAGATTGCCCCCAGTAAATCTTGTTAATCCAGTTGATCCGTCTACNCCAATCATNGCTATGCCTAGACCTATACACACAGAAATTGCAGCTTTAGCTTGATTGTTAGAACCAAGACCACCTAAAGTACAAAAAGCAAGTAGATAAAGAGCAAAGTATTCAGCTGGGCCNAAGTAAAATGCAACCTGTGCTAGCATTGGAGCAAGNAGCATTAATCCAATTGTGGCAAGAAATGCTCCAATAAAAGAAGCAAATCCTGATAGGACCAAAGCATCACCAGCTCTCCCATTTTTGGCCATAGGATAACCATCAAGTGTTGTCATTACAGCTGGTTCGTCTCCAGGGATATTAAGAAGAATTGAAGAAATTCTTCCACCATACATTGCACCATAGTAAACACTNGTCATCAAAACCAATGCCTGAGTTGCATCTAAACCAAGTGTAAAAGATATTGGAATTAATATAGCAACACCATTTGTTGGGCCTAATCCAGGAAGTGCGCCAATCATGGTTCCTAAAATACAACCAATAACAGCTAGCATTAGTGTTGTTGTTGTAAGTGCTATTGAGAAGCCTAATGATAAGTTAGCAAATAATTCCATTTCAGACCCATACCCATCTTGGAAAAGCAAATAATCCTAATCCTAAAAAAAACTTAAAAACAACAAAAAGACCAATTGATAAGCCAACTCCTGTTAAGAAAGAATAAAAAATTCTTTGCTTGATTTGATAAGATAAAACACTTGCACAAACAGCTGTCGGNAATAAAAAACCAAGTGGCCTTAAGCTGTAAGCATATACTACCAAAATTATTACAGCGATGGAGAGGCTTGAAAAGACAGATAAAGCTGGCCATATTGGTTTCTTTTCGGGTGAGATAATCATATTAAATGAAGCAACAAAAGCGACTGTTGAAATTATGTATGGGAATANTTTCGGACCAACTGGGTCCGAGAAAAAGGGTGTTTCTAATTGTGTGGCACTTGCAAAAAATGCAAGTGCCATCACAGCAATTAATATTCCAAGTATTCGGTCATTCATTAAATTAAACTATAAAAATTTATTTACTGAATAACGCCTATTTCTTTTGATAAAGTTCTCACTTCACCAATAACTTGGTCAACGTATGATTGAAAGTTACCGCCAACTTTATTAAATGGNGCTAATCCTCTTTCTTTCATTGTTTTTGCCCACTCTGGAGAGTCGCCTACTTTTCTCAATGCTTCTGTCCATTTCTTGTAAGATGCTTCCGAAGCACCTTTTGGAGTGTAAAGACCACGCCAGTTCACAGCAACAACGTCAATTCCTTGTTCCTTTGCAGTTGGAATGTTTTCAAAGCCCGGGATCCTCTCATCTGTAAATGATGCTAAAACCCTAACGTCTCCAGATTTAATAAATCCAACAACTCCTGAAATATCACCAGTCATTGCAGCAGTAAATCCGCCAACTGTTTGTGCTATTGCATCAGCATCTCCGTCAACGCCTATATACTTAACTTTTCTTATATCTTTGTAACCTTTTCTCCCAAGTGCCATGAGGACTTTCAAATGGTCAAATCCACCTGCGGCAGAACCACCAGCAAATGCATGTTTTGACGGATCTGCAATAACAGCGTCCAATAATTCATTTAAATTTTGAAATGGAGAGTCTTTCGCAACAACAATTACACCTGGGTCTGCCCCAATGGCTCCCAAAAATCTTACTTGGTCAGAAGTCATTCCTGAGTATTTATTTTGCGCTAATCTAGTAGCTGTTGCAGACGAAGCTGCTACTATAAGATTATCATCACTATTTCTTTCATTCACTGTATGCGCGTAAGCTAAACCACCGCCACCACCAGCCATATTGGTAACTTGAATTGGAGAATCATAAGCCCCAATATCATACATTATTTTTGTGATTGATCGGCATGTGAAGTCCCATCCACCACCTGGATTTGCAGGAGCAATACACTCAGCAGCAAATGCTTGAAAAGCAAAGCATAAAGTGATTAATCCTGATGTAAATAATTTAATAAGTGTTTTCATATTTTCTCCTGATTAAAAATTTAGTTTAATTTATGCACTTTATTATTTTACAAACAAGATTAATTTGTTAAATTTTATTTTTAATTTTTTTAACAATATAATGTCNCAAAATATTCTTATAGTGGGTGCTGGAGAGGGGTTAAGTTTTTCATTAGCCAAANTATTTTATAAAGAAGGAATGAAAGTCTCACTTGCATCAAGAAATATTGATAAATTAAAACAAATAACTTCTGAAATAAATGCTAATTTATACAAATGTGACGCAAGTGAANTTAAAGATGTTGAAAGTTTATTCCATGAACTTGATAAGACAACAGGAACGCCAAATTTAGTTATTTATAACCCGTCAGCAAGAGTGCGAGGACCAGTCGGCAACCTAGATCCAATTGATGTAAAACAAGCTTTAGACATAACATGTTTTGGTGCATTTTTAGTAGCACAAGCAGCAACAAAGCGAATGTTAAAAGCTGGTAAAGGTAGTATTTTTTTTACTGGTGCTACTGCTGGCGTAAAAGGTTTTGCAAACTCTTCAGTTTTTGCAATGGGCAAGTTCGGTCTCAGAGGACTTGCTCAGTCTCTAGCACGTGAACTCCATCCTCAAAATATTCACATAGGGCATTTTATAATTGATGGTGGAATTGCAAGATCAAAATCTTTTGGAGATAATGGAAACTCTAGAAANAATATGCTAGACCCAGATGAAATAGCAAAAACTTATCTTAGTTTTTATAATCAAGATAAAAGTGCTTGGTCATGGGAGATAGAAGTTAGGCCATGGGTAGAAAAATTTTAATGAAAGTATATTCCACCGCATACATTAATCGATTGACCAGTTACAAAATCCGATAANTCAGAAGCAAAAAATACTGTAGGCCCTATTATATCTTTTGGATCNCCCAACCTTTTTAATGCTGCTACATTTGACCAATGCGCTATTTCTTTTTCACTGCCTAAATTATTTTTTCCCATTTCNGTCANAATAATNCCTGGNCANATTGCATTNACTGTAATTCCTGCTTCNCCCACCTCTTGAGCGAGCACTCTAGTNAGTGTAATTACTGCTGACTTTGTTGATGCNTANTGNCCTTGNGTGGGTGAGCCCTGNCTTCCNGCAATNGANGCNATATTAATNATTCNACCANNNTTTTTNTCNCTCATNTGAGGNAATACAGATTGGCACATTAAAAGCACTCCCTTTGTATTTACTTCAAAGTGGCTGTCCCAAGTTTCNTCNTCTATNTCNTCTAATGATGTTGGAGTNAGAATACCTGCATTATTNACAAGGATATCGATTGACCCAATATCATTTAGAATATCACTAACCATTTTTTGAATTTGAGATTTTTTAGTGACATCAAGAAAATAAGACCAGCACTTTCTACCAGTTCTTTCTATTTGNTTATGTGTGTTAGCTAATCCTTTACTTTCACTTTCCAAGTCACAAATAATAACATCTGTACCATGATCTGCTAAACCAATAGCAAGAGCTTCACCGATTCCTCGTGATGCTCCAGTCACTAAAGCTATTTTACCTGAAAGATCCACAAAACCTCCTTTTAATTAATTTAAATTATTCAGCACTTCATCAGTTAAGTTTAACCTATCTAGTTGCTCAACTGGATAACCCTCCTCATCAAGAATTTCCCGCATTAAGAGGAGTAATTCATTCCTTTTTTTNACCTCTACNTCCCATAGATTATTTGTTTGCTCGGGATCTGTTTTTCTATTAAAGAGAAAATTTTCATATGTACGGGGGTCAATTTTTATTGGCATTTTCCAGAGTGGATAAGGAACTGTATCATCATAGAAATCTTGGCTTACAGGCTTATTGGGCATATCGCCAACTCTACCGTCAACAGGATTATCAACAATTAGTGGCCTTAATATCATTGTCGAATAGTTATACAATTGTTTATCTTTTAATGGGGAACAGAATAAGGTCCATTCCCCGTCATTTAAGCATACGCCTTGGCCGTAAGTTCCATAGAGTATAACTTTTCTGTTGGTTTCCAATGGAGATTTAATAACNGGAAGTAAACTTTTGCTGTGTCTATTTGCAACTGGTATTTCNGCNCCAGATGCATCAATTAAGGTNGCAAATAAATCTACGTTTTGGGTAAGGGTTTTAGCTCTTGTCCCATTCCCNGGGAANTTTGGATGCCAAATGAATAAAGGAATATTTGCATGACTGTCGTAATGAGGATATTGCTTCCCAAACGATCTTNTTATTCCTAAGTCATGGCCGTGATCAGTTGTAAAAATAACCATAGTGTTATTCCATAAAGATAATTCATCAAGNTTATTGCACAAATGCCCAAACCATTTATCTGCCATAGTCGTTTTACCAAAGTATTGAGATTCCAAANATTTTAGTTCATCTGGNGTTGTTTGATCCATAAATTTTTCTAAGTCATCATAAATTTGGTAAGGTGGCCAGATATTATAGTCGTCACTTATTNCGTCTGTGTACATTGATGCGTATGGTTCTGGTACATGAAAAGGTTCATGCACATCAAAGGATTCTATATGAAGAAAAAAATCACCATTTTTAGAATTTTCATCTAACCATTGGCAAGCCGCAGAAAATGTTTTAGCAGGAAAAAAATCTTCCTCACCATCAAAGTCTCTAACATTTGCATAGTATTGGTTCATATGCTCAGCAGCTCTGAATTCNGACATCTTTTCAACCCATTTTGGAACTTCACTGTTGTCATGCATTTTCCAGAAATCAGTTTCATGTCCCCTTATGAATTTACTTGAAGAAAAACCTTGAATATAGCCGTTGGAAGTTTCCTCCCAATAATGATAGTGGTCTGTTACTATACCAGTATTGTAGTCAGCAGATTGAATAATGCGCGGCATNCTAGGGTCAAAAATTTCAAGCGGTCCCCAAGGGCGCCACATAAATTCCTTTCTTCCAGCAAAAATTTCCCTTCTGGCAGGCATGCAAGGTAGACTTGAAATGTAATGGTTATCAAAAACCAGTGACTTTTTGGCAAATTTCTCTAAGTATGGTGTTTCGCAAATTGTATCAGGATTGTAAGTCTTTAATGCGCTTTTATTAAGACTATCTACCAAAACTAAAATAATATTCATGATTTCTCATATTTAAGTTAGTTAATACAAATANAGTATTAACTTGTAATGACAAATATGTTAAGTCATAATTTTAACACCTTATGCAATTATGGTATANGTTACAGGTTATCATTTAACTGATTATAATCGTCGAAAAGATAGCTCATCATTTCGTGATTGGATCAGTGAAACTTTTGAAGTCTCTCTTTCGATGTCNGAACTAGATAGACATGACATTGACACACTTATAATATCCTCAGAAAGTGATTTTTTTACATTACAATTAAATCCCTCCGCAGTTATAGCTGATGATTTGGGTCTAACTAATGTTGAGGCTTTTCGAGTTGAAGGAGGNGGAGCTTCTGGTCAATTAGCTATTCATCAGGGAGTTAAATCAATTCTGTCAAGTTCATCAAAGAATGTTGCTGTAATTGGTTTTGATCCGTCAGCTTCTCAATTGCCAAGTGAAACTATTAAAAAACTTTACAGTTATTCTTTTGANGCATTGACAGATGGAATGAATGAGGTAACGGCAACGTCAATTTATGCATTATCAATGCAAATTTTTATGGAAACAACTGGATTAGGGGAAAATGATCTTGCAGATGTTACTATTAANAACAGAAACAATGCATGTCTAAATCCCCGAGCNCATTTAAAGTTAAATCATACACGTGATGAAATTAAAAACTCACCTATTATTGCTTCACCTTACCGTCGACTTCATTGCTCACCANTAAGTGATGGTGCAGCTTCAGTTATTCTATCAAAAAATATTNGCTCCCGAAGAAAAACTGCTCCAAGTATAATAGGAANTGGATCTGCCACAGATAGAGTTAATCTAGGATNTAGAAATGAATTGGGTGAATTTATTGCAAAAACATTAGCAATGAAAAAGGCATGCAAAATGGCTCAAATTAGACCAAATGAAATAGGACTAGCAGAAGTTTATGANGCATATGCAGGTGCTCAATTCCAAGCAATTAGAGCATTAAATTTATCTCTAGATTTTTTGAAAGATTTTCGTGATGGAGTATTTAATTNGGATGGGAGCTTACCTGTAAATATTTCTGGAGGATTAATGGGGCAGGGTGCNCCTGCTGGAGCTATTGGAGTAGGTCAAACAGNTTCATGTGCAATGCTTTTGGAAGGTAATTATCATGATAAACTCCAAATGAGCAAAATACCCAAGTACGCTTTAGCTGATACTCATGGAGGAGTTGGAACCTTGTCAGCAGTATCAATTCTTGAGAGTAACATATGATTNTAAGTAAAAAACTAGATTTATGTTATCGATTGTCATTTGGTAAAATGACAAAATGGTTAGAAGGTTTAACNAAAGGTCAAGCNTTTGCCTTAAAATGTGAAAACTGTAAAAAAGTTTCTTTTCCACCACAAAAAATTTGTTTATGCGGTTCAAAAAAAAATAACTGGTTAAAATTGTCTGGGATNGCAGATGTTAAGTACAAAACAAAAGGTATTGACGGAAATTTTGCTATTGCAAAATTTAGAGGTGCTTCAACTTCATCAATAGTTAAGCTCCAAAATTTTAATGACCAAGAGACCGTAGGTGAAATAATTTCTTCTAAAAAATCAAGCCCTTCNATNATTTTAAAACCCAAAGGTAAAAATTAATGGATTACCTCTCAAAACTCTCAGATGATGAACTATTTGAGATAGGNCTTGTCAAAAAAAATGGCAGTATAGAAATTGAAATACCTGCTGATGCAAATATTTATAAAATGACATTNGGTAATTATTTGAGTAACGAACACTCCAAAAAAATTGCTATTTCATATGAAGATCAAAAAGGTAAAATTATAAAATTTACTTTTGATGAAGTAGAAAAAATGTCNCATGGNNTAGCTTCAAAACTAAGTAGTTTAGGGTATAAATTTGGATCTTATGTAGCTATCCATACAGGTCAACACCCTGATACTGCAATCNCGCATATGGCAATCTGTAAGATTGGNGGAGTAGCAGTGACACTNTCTCAGTTATACGGCCCTGAAACTTTAAAGCACGCCATGAATGATTGNAGGGTAGAGGTTTTAATAACAAATAAAAAAGAATGGGANAAAATAAAANAGAAAAAAAACANTAATTTTCCTTTTTTGAAGCATGTTATTTTAAGGGAGGCAGATGAAAATAAAAATGAAATATCACTTTTAGATGCATACAATTANAAGAGCAATTTTAGACCTAACTTTGGATCAGCAAATGATCCTGCACTTTTAATGTATACTTCTGGGTCTACTGGTAAACCAAAAGGTATTCTTCATGGTCACCGAGTTCTTGCATCTTATAAACCATCTATAAATTTATTTTTTAACCTATCTATGAAAGAAGAAAATGCTGTTTACTGGTCTCCTTCTGATTGGGCATGGGTTGGCGGTCTTCTTGATATGTTATTTCCAGCTTGGATGGCTGGGAAAACTATTGCAACATCAGAGGATAGGTTTAATGCTGAATGGGCCTATAAATTTATTGAGAAACATAAAGTAACGCATACTTTCCTTGCCCCTACCGCAATAAAACGGATGGCTCAAATTGATAATCCACGTGATAAATATGACCTATCTTTGAAAGTTATTTGTACAGGTGGCGAAGCTTTAGCCAGTGAAACATTAGAGTGGGTGGAAAATAAATTAGGTGTAATTTGTAATGAATTTTATGGCATGACAGAAGTTAACCATTTAGTTGGTAATTGTTCAGCATTATACCCTAGAAAGGCTGGTTCAATGGGTAGGGTTTATCCTGGGCATAAGGTTTTATTAATAGATGAAAAGCAAAATGAAGTAGATANTGAAAAAGTTGGTGAGATTGTTACAACTTCAAATTCTCCAACAAGGTTTTTGGGGTACTTAAATAANAAAAATAAAGAGGATGAAATGCAAGTTGGAAATTATCTAAGAACAAATGANCTTGCTTCAAAAGATNCGGAGGGATATTTTTGGTATAAAGGAAGATCAGATGACTTAATAAAATCATCAGGTTTTAGAATAGGTCCTGCAGAAGTAGAAGACTCNCTCATTTCATTTCATGCAGTTGCTGAAGCTGCTGTAATTGGCAAGCCTGACAACGACAGAGGGTCNATAGTTAAAGCTTTTATTAAACTCCATAAAGATTTCAACCCAAGTACAGAGCTTATAGANGAAATAAGAAACTTNGTTAAAGAGAACCTAGCTTCTTACAAAGCGCCACGTGAAATAGAATTTGTGGATAGTTTTATAATGACGTCTTCTGGAAAAATTAATAGAAGAGTGCTTAGAGAAAGAGAAAATGAACATTTAAAAAATTAAGAAAATTATATAATTTCAATGGGGGGGGAAATTATGNTTACACAAGATGATATGCCAAAATATGAGAAAGCTTACTACACTTTAATTGATAGACTAAAGTCTGATAGATACCCTGTTGGATCAAGAATGCCAACAGAGGGTGATCTAGCCAAGCAATTTTCAATGAGCAGAGTTACAATTAGGCATGCATTGGATATGCTTGTTCAAGATGGGTATGTTGAAAGTAGAAGAGGAAGCGGATACACGGTTTTAACNTTATCNCCNGCATCTGATACTTGTATAACATCCTTCACNGATGCTATGTTGANNGCTGGATATGAGCCTAGTTCAAAGTTAATTTCTATTAAAAACATCGATATTAANAATAGTCCAAATTTAATACCGCCAACGCTTAGCGGTGTTGATGTTACAATGATAAGTAGAGTCAGAATGGTTAATGGTACTCCCAGAATGCTAGTAGTTACTTACGCTCCTTCAAAACTTATGAAGAATGCNAGTCCCATTGACTTTCCTGAAGAAGGACCTGGNCAATCAATTTTAAGAATATTAAGGAAAAGGTTTAAATTAAACTGGTCAGCAGCCTGTGAGGATATTAGTCCCGTGTCTGCAGACAAAAAAATAGCAAAATTACTAAATATGAAAGAAGGCGAGCCAATCTTAAAACTTGGTTGCACGGCATTTGATGAAAAGGGAAAGCCTGTTTTCTATGAGGAAGTTTATAGAAATGATACAGTAAGTTTTAACTTGTCAAAACAGGCAAGGGTATCAAGAACTCAGGATCAGGGTATGCAGATATGAGAAATATTAATTTTCCAAAATTATCAAAAGAAAAATTAATAGAAAGACTTGAGCATCCAGATGGCATAGCACGGGTTATTATAGANACAGATACTGCAAATGAAATTGATGATCAATTTGCCTTAGCATGGGCTATTTTATCTCCAGAAAAATTAAAAATTGAAGGTGTAACAGCTGAACCATTTTCATTTGCTCATCATCAAAAAGAATTATTAGAAGCTGAAACAATAGTAAATTCTGAAAAAGATAATATTGTATCAAGTTTTGCAATAGAGTGGGTGAAAAGGCTTCATGAAAAAGGAATCAAGGCTAATGATATAAAATTTGTTGGTCCTTCAGAAGGTATGGAATTAAGTTACCAAGAAATACTAAAGGTCTACGAAAAATTATCAATTTCACCAAATGGTAAAGTATGTAGAGGTTCAACTTCGTATCTAAAATCTTTGCAAAGCCCAATAAAATCTGAAGCAACTGAAATGATTATAGATCATGCAAAAAGTAGTAATGATCCTCTTTATATTTTAGGTATTGGTTGCCCAACCAATATTGCTTCAGCAATGCTTTTAGCTCCTGAAATTATAAATAATATTGTTGTTGTTTGGACTTCAGCATATCCATCTGTTTCTCCTCACTTTAATGGTGCNTCATTAAATTTAGTTCAAGATCCTATCTCTTCTAGGTTAATTTTTGATAGTGGTGTGCCTCANGTGTACTTACCGGGTTATCATGTTGGGGCACAATTAAAAATTTCTGANCCTGAGATGAAAAACTTTATTAAGGGCAAGGGNAAAATAGGGGACTATCTATATTATTTATATACNNAAAAAAATCCCCTTCATAAAAAATTTGCAATTGACGACACATACAGAAGAACGTGGGTTATATGGGATTTAATAAATGTTGCTTGGATTTTNAATCCAGATTGGGTGCCAACAATTTTAACATCATCTCCTGAGTTGGACGATAACTTATTTTGGAAAAAGTCTGATAATAGACATATTATGAGAGAAGCATTCGATGTAAAAAGAGATGAAATATTTATAGACCTTTATAATAAGCTTAATAATCTATAANTGTTATTGCTAAACTAAGACTAACTATTTTTAAGAACTGGATTTAAGTATCTCATTCCAGTCCAGTATTGAAGTTCATTTAACTCATTNCTTATATCACCAGGNACAAGAACAAANTGATGTTCAATGCCATGTTCCATTACTGTTTCAATTAAATCATTTAATGTCAGTTTTGTATTATTCATTTTAAAATTTCCCAACCAACCTCTGCAACCAGTGAACCCATTTGGATTAATTTCTTGCACTTCTGAGTTGAAGTGAAAAATAGATTCACCATTTTCAGAAATCCTAAAAACAGTTACTGGTCCATTTTTAAAAACAAGGTCTGAAATAGTNCCATAAATTGCACCTTTAGTTGTTCCTCTGCCTATCATGGGGTGATTAACCCATTTCGNGCCAGATTCATCAGCAAGGTAAAGTGGTCCACCNCCACCNTGCCACATAAGAAGTNTTTCATTNTCNANATCAGGCTCAGTCATATCTAGTAGATATCCAANTTTATTNGTAAAGGACTTTGCTATTATTTGCGTGACTGCNCCAAGAATATCCCCCTCTGATGCAACAGGNACTTTATCTATTTCCTCTAAAATTGAAAATGCTGCTCCTGGATGCATGCCTNGTATTTCTTGTAGTGCAGGCCAATCACTTACAGCGAGAGCGTTGTAATTGGATTTTTCAATAATATCACGGAGAGCGAGTATTGCTTGTGAAGAAAGTTTCAATTGCTCTTGAGAAACTCTATCAGCTGGAGCTTCTTTAAGCATTTTTAATATTTCANTTTCTACTTTTTCAGTTTCTTGAGAAGACATTTTTTCTGTTAGTTCATGAATATCATGACTNAAAATATCNAAACCAAAATTTGATTTAANTTTGGTTGTAGATACTTCCATATTATAAAATGTCATTGCAAGACCGCCAATTAAACCAATTCTGGTATTTGTTAGTGTTTTTAGAGNTNCCAGTNTTTTTAAAGTTAAAGATAATTTCTTCACAAAATCATCACTATTTGCATGGCCATGAAACCATCTGACAGGTATTTTTGAGGTTTGCCTTACCTTTTTTGTTATTGACATAGACATATTTAAACTNACAAAATTATTCAACTGAATATCACCAGTACGAATAGGCTCTGGTACTGACCAAAAACCTAATTTGAAATCTGATTCAGCAAGTGTAAGAGCTACATCACCCATGGTAAATCCACCATGTAATATCAAAAGAAAATCAGCATTTAATTTTTTACACTCAGANAGAGTTTTTCTGGTATCNTTAGCATTCATGGGAATATCAGAAATAACCTGTAAATTTACNTTTATTTCTTCACAGATTTTCTTTAATCCTGAAATAGATTTTTCCCAAATGGAATGCTTTTCAGGAAAATAGCTTGGNAGCGATGTCTTTATAAGACAAATGTTTAATTTATTATTCACATATTCATCTTTCATAAATCAATCAAATAACGAAATTAGTTCTTGAAGTCTATTTTTACCTATAGTGTTCAACCAATCGTTCAAACCACTTTCACCTTTTTCACCAAAAATGTTTATGGCTTCTGACCATATAGCTCTTCCACACATGAAACCTGAGCAGTTTACCTCTGCTTCAATTGCCATGCTAATTGATGCTCTAAACCATTCAAATGAAACCCCTGCACTTAAGTATAAAAGAGGAATATCACCTGCGGCTTTTGATGCTTCTTTGAAACATTTAATTGCGTCACTTTGCTTCATTATTGGATCTCCAAATCCCTCTACAAATGATAAATCAACAGGAACTTCAACCTTAAGAATATTAATATTAAATTTAGGGTGAGAAAAAATTTTAGTTGCTTGTTCNACTAATTTTGGTTTTAAGAATGCGTAATCAAGACTTCCAGGTTTTTTAAACGGATCATAGACTAAAGGCTCCATTAAAAAGGAAATATTATTNNCNACACATTCTTTGCCNATGTTCTCTATAATTTGTTGTTTTTGNTTATTTATTTCACTATCATCGTTGGGAGCNTAATACATAAAGAATTTTAAAACTTTATAGCCAATTTTTGAAAAGTCAGAAATACTTATATTATCAGGTAATTTAGTAATCCTATCTTTATCAGAAATATGGTAAACATCTGCTTCAAATGCCATCATTGGCAAACACGTTTTTGGAAAACTAGATATAAGACTCGGGCCAAAATTTGAGTCTATCAAAACAGTAGAGGCGTAGTCACCTAAAGAAGAAATAATAGATTTCTTAAAGGTTTTTAGATCGCTTTCTTTTGAATGAACCTTTCTAGCATCCTTAAGAGCCTTTTCCAAACCACTTCCAGCGTCGATTGCTATTCCAAAAATTTTGTCTTTGTGGTTTAAAATGACTGTCTCCTCCTTATTACCTAATTANAGGGAAATTTGGTGTTATGTGNGGTGCTCTCCATAAGCTAAGCATTAAATCGTCTGGAATTAATAGAGAAATTGAAAAACCAGCAGTCTCTTGAGTTGTTGAAAATGATCCTATCATTGGCGAAACATTTTCAATTAGTTTTTCTTTTAAAAATTTATTTACTTCATTAAAAACAGAATATAATTCCATAAGAGTAGAGCCCCCCATTCCATTGANAAGCACAATAACAGTTGTGCNAGATTTAATATCCTTATCCTCAAGAATTTTGCTCATCATGAAAGAAACCAAATCTTTAACAGTAGTTAATTTTCTTCGGGCAACACCAGGCTCACCATGAACACCCATTCCAATAAAAACTTCATCATCAGGTAGAGTGAACATTGATTTATTAGTTATAGGAGAGATGCCAGAATTAATNGCCACCCCTAAAGTTCTGGTATTTGANCTCACCCTTTCNCCTAAGAGCATAAGNTCTTCTATNGNCATATTCTTTTCAGCGGCCGCACCCAATATTTTATAAATAAAAATTGTACCCGCTGCTCCTCTACGGTCCTCCTCTTTACCTTTGGGAGCTGAAGATATATCGTCATACATAAGAAATGGCTTTACATTCATNCCTTNGTCATTAGCATCAANGCANGCTGCTTTNCCATTAATTACATCTCCCTCGTGCCTTGATATTAAAAGAATAGAACCAGCATCATTATAAGTTTCTTTTATACCTTCAAGAATTAAATCTGACGAAGGNGCGGCAAAAATATCACCAACAACATTTGCATCTAATATACCCTCACCAACAAANCCCATCGCTATAGGTTCGTGACCAGATCCATTTCCAATTAATAATGAAACTTTNTTTTTATCTTTTTTATGAGTTCGTAAAACAACTCTATTATTACTACCTTTTTTTACAATGTCTGGATAAGCATTAACAAATCCATCTATCATGTCATCGGGCATGCTATTTTTAGAATTATATAGCTTTTTCATTATCTAACCTGTTGTAATTATATAAAAAAGAAATCATTTCTGATGTTGAAAAAGCTCCTGGATCCATGTGTCCTACTCCAGCATTTTCAACATACTTTGCTCTACCTCTTTTTGCAGACATATTTATTGTTTTACGCGCACCTTCCTTTGAAGCNATAGAAGCTTCTTTAAACGGATCGTTAGTTTCAGCTAGAGTTGCTCTTGCTGCAGGCATTAATGCATCTAGCATTGTTTTATCACCCTCCTTGGCTTCCCCTATCATTGAAATTTTTGAAGCTGCTTTAGTTAAGTTTTGACCAAAGCTTGATTTGTCCTCAAAACCTTTATCTATTGCATCTATTAAAATTGAAAATAATGAGCCAGAGGCGCCTCCAGTTTCAGTTCTAAAGGCCTTATCAGGTGATAAATCACTGTTTAAAATTGCTGTCAATCCTTTCAATAATGTTGACCCATGATCACCGTCTCCAATATTTGAATCTAATTGATTTAACTGNCTCTCTAANTCAGCAAAGTGGTTTCTCAATGAGGTGTAAAACNCTTGTTTCATCAAAAAAAATCTCTCATAAATTTTAATGATTGTTTTGCTGTGGCATCGGGCTCATCTTCAATATTTCTCCAAATATTTAAATCAGAACTTGCAGGGTTACCAGAAATAACAAACATTTCAGCAACTATCCAATTGTTATAGTTNATAGCTTTNAGTCCGTCTCTCACATCGTTCCAAGGAATATGCCCTGAACCTGGTACGCCTCTATCATTGTCAGAAATATGAAAATGCTTTAGATAATCCCCAGTTTTTATAATAGCTGACTTAATGTTTTTTTCCTCAATATTAAGATGGAAAGTATCTAAGAGAACGCCTATGTTTTTAGAGTTGGANGCTTNAGCCAATNATTTTGCCTCATCAGCAGTATTTATCAAGTCAGTTTCAAATCTATTAATAGCCTCAATTCCTAAATTTACNTCATGTTGAATAAGTATTTTATCTAATTTTGAAAGAGCATTTGCTGAGCGTTCAGTGCGTATGATCTTATTCTTAACATCAAATACTCCCCAAGGAGCATAAACTACTCCTGCTAAATAATTAGATCCAAGTAATGATGCTGTTTCTATGCCCCATTTTAGATGTTCTTCACCTTTACTAACTATAGAAGGATCATGAGATGTTATATCAGCATTTACAGATAGACCATCTGAACAGGTTACTTCTAGTTTAAAATCTTTTATTATTCTATTAAGGGACTTTGCNTTATATTGGTCCATACCAAGTAAAGATATTTCAACACCATCAAAACCAATATCAGCGATTATTTTTAAAATAGGTGATATTTCATCAGTCCATTTTGCCATCCAAAGCCCTGCGTGAACACCTAATTTCATTTTTTACCTCTTCAATCTATATTAGGTACCACCCATAAAGAAGAGGGCGGTACGTTGATGTCTATCTCAATTCCTGTTTCGGTATCATCTACTTCATTAGGGTTTGCTATCGCTTGAATAANTTCATTATTAATAGATAACTTTAGTCTAGTTTGTGTTCCAAGAAATATCTTTTCAACTATTTTAGCTTTAATTGTATTAATGTTTTTGGATCCTATTCCAATTTGAACATTCTCAGGTCTGAATGTGAGAATAGAATTACCTTGCAAACATTTTTTNGGGAGTGAGAACTTCCCAATGCTTGATGTNAAGTAGTCNTTTTTTGAAACCCCATTTATAAAGTTCTGGCCNCCAAAAAATTGTGCGGTAACCACGTCTATTGGTTTTTTATAAAATATATCAGGTTTGTCATATTGCNTTAATTTTCCATCTAAAATTAATGCAACTTGATCTGCAAGCACTACAGCTTCTTCCTGGTCATGCGTTACAAAAATTGTAGTAATTCCCATGCTTTGTTGAAGATTNCTAATTAAATCACGCATCTCAAATCTAAGATGAGCGTCAAGATTNGAAAGTGGCTCATCTAATANCAANACCTTAGGTTGAACTATTAAAGCTCTAGCTAAAGCAACTCTCTGTTGTTGACCGCCTGACAGTTCTTTTGGCANTCTATTTTCCATGTTAGGTAACTTTACNAGCTCAAGCATCTTAATAACTCGATTATATATTTCATCTTTATCGATATTTCTCATTTTCAATCCAAAACCAATATTATCTTGAACATTCATGTATGGAAATAAAAGATGATTTTGGAAAACCATNACAACGCCTCTATTTTCAGGCTTTTCACTGAGAATAGAAATATTATCAAAAGTTACGTCCCCTGAAGTTTGGTCAAGTAAGCCTGCAATCATTTTCATCGTCGTTGTTTTACCACAGCCTGATGGNCCTAGAAGTGCAGTTAAACTGCCACTAGCAATTTCAAGAGACAAATTATCTAGGGAGGGAACTGTAGAACCAGGGTAAACTTTTGTTAAATTTTTAATTGAAACATGCGTCATATTCTACCAAAGCCTCCAACGGCACTTCTGCCTGATAAGTGTCTTGCNGTAAGAATTAAAATAATAATGCCAGGTAAAATATATATCATTCCAATTGCACCAGTAATATCATTTCTTCCTGAAGTAGCAAAACTGAATAATAGTAAAGGTAGAGTTAAAACTCTTCCACCGCCAATCATNAATGTAAGAATATACTGACTCCATGAAACTAAAAAGGCAAACAAACCACCTACAATAATGCCAGGCAAAATTGATGGTAANGTAATATAGTAAAATGTTTTAAAAGGAGAGGCGCCAAGGCTTCTTGCTTGTGCCTCAAAATCTGGATCAAAGTTAGAGAAAATACCAGCCATAACTAATACCATATATGGAAGTGTAGGGATAAGGTGCACAAGAATTACTCCTGGGATTGTATTTGTNAGNCCTATTGAAAGAAACACACTGTGTATNCCTAAAACAACAGCNATCCCTGGAACAATNGTTGGAGCTAAAATTAATAATTCTACATACTCTTTCCCCTTAAATTTNTACATTCCCAAAGCTCTGCCCGCAGGAACACCAATNATAATAGACAAAATAGTCGCNGTTGCAGAAATAAAAATTGTGAGCCATAGACTTTCAAGTACTCCAGCAGTATCGGATAAAGCGTAATTCCAAGCACTAAGTGACCAATACTTCGGTAAAATTAGAGGGAAAAACCAACCCTTTGCAAATGACCAAATTGCAAGCGGAATTAANGGTAAGATCAACCATGTTATTAACATCGCTATTGTAATAAATCTAAAGCTTTTTGAAAGTAAAGTTGGTTTCTCGATCANTTTAGCCTCTTATCCTTTTTCTAGTGTATCTCAAATAGAAAAAAATCATTACAGCACTTAGAATGGCAATTACGATTGCCATTGCCATTGCTTCAGGACGTGCTGCTAAGTCTACGTCAGTATATTTCCTATAAGCTAAAACAGGNAGGGCAGCAGGATAGTTTGCNCCAAGCATTGCTGGTATTTCATAAGCACCAAAAGTGAANGCAAAAACTATTACTGANGCAGACAAAACACCNGGAAATATTAAAGGCAGAAGAACATATCTNAATGCTTGCCATTTATTTGCTCCAAGAGATCGAGCAACACTTTCATAGTCTTCACCAAGTGATTGCATATTAGCTAAAACAATAACGCCTATAAATGGTATCTCCTTCCACACATACTGAAGAATGATGCCTATTGCATAAGGATCAAAAACAAGTGCAGGAAATTCAGCGGGTCTNGTTATCATTCCCCATTCAGCTGCAAGTCTTGCAAAGCTTCCTGACTGAGAAAATAAATATAAAATTCCAATTGCCCCTACAAGGTGAGGAACAGTAAGGTTAAGTTGAAATAAAAAATTTATTATAGATTTTCCAATAAAATTACGCCGCAATAAAAGAGCTGCGCCTATAGCTAGTGTGGCAGATATAATAGTAGAAGTGAAAGCAATATGGAAACTAAGAATAAATGAATAGTAAAACTCTTTAGACTTAAAGACTGAAAAATACGCATTGAAGTTAGGTTCAGTGAGCCCAATTATTGGCATGTAATTAAAACTTCTTAGAAGGCCAATAAATAGTCCNCCAAAAAACAATAAGATTATAATTGATAGAGCAGGNGTTAACAAAAGTAATATTTTTGTTCGGTCAGACATTAGATAGAAGTTTCAAATAATATTTAAAAAAAACTCGCAGCAGATATTTCTGCTGCGAGAAAAGTACGATTTAATTTGTACCTACGTTTTCAATCCAGCCTTTTTCAATGGCTTTGATCCATCCACCTTGAAGTTCAGGTAGTGCTCCATCAGTATTATCCATTGGGATTGCTGCAGGATGCTTTTCTATAGCGTTAAATGCAGCAAGGATTGCAGGATCAGTTCTGTCCATTTCAATTCCAGGATTTGTGCCCCATACAGANGGTTTTGCTTTTTCTAGTTGAGCCTCTCCAGAAAGAAGAACATTTTGTANAACTAATGCTGCTGCTTTGTTTGGAGAATTGTAAGGAATAATAGTATAATTTGTATTACCAATATTACCATCATTCATCCTGTAAGTTCTCACAGTTTCAGGAAAAACTCCGTTGGTCACCTCTTTTGCAATATTTGCTGGATTATAATTAAAATAAATNGCAATTTCTGTGTTTGCAAATAACTGTGTTAAAGCACTCGGATTAGCAGGGTAAGTTTTNCCTTCTCTCCATAAGTGTGGTTCTAAGTCATTTAAGATCTTCCATGCNTTGCTNGCTGCAGCATCATATTTAGCTTGATCAAATGGGCCCAGTAAATTTTCNGCGCCACCAGCTGCATAATAAAAGACATGTCTGACAAAAGCAGAACCAGTAAAGTCTGGNGGAGCTGGGTAAGTAAACATACCTGGATTTGCTTTTATCCATTCTATTAACTCTGCAATGCTCATAGGTGGTTTTTTCATAGTTGCGGTATCATAAGCAAATACAGAGTGTGCCCTATTCCAAGGTGATTCACATCCGTCTACAGGAACACCAAAATCATTTGCAATAGCTTGGTTGTTCCAATTGACTAATTTGTTATTTGGAAGTTTGTCNAGGTAACCACACCAAGCCATNTNACCTTGCTTCATTGTTTTAAAGTTTTCGCCGTTGATCCAAATCATGTCAACTGTTCCTTTGTCATTAACACCTGACTCTTTTTCAGACAGAACAGTATTTACAGCGGCAGCAGTATCNGTTAATGGCACTCTGTTGAGAGTAATATTATACTGATCTTTTAAAACTCCACCAACATACTCTGTNACGTATTGATTAATGTGATCTGCTCCGCCCCANAAAAACCAATTTACTTCACCTCCTTTTGCCGTTTCAACTATTTGATCCCATGATTTATTCATTAAACTTGATCCGTCTGCAGTATCAGCGTAAGCAAGTGGGGAAAAGGCAATTGATGAAGCNAAAACAGCTCCTATAGATAAATTCTTAATTATCTTTATCATTTATATCCTCCTTAAAACTTTGAAATTAAAAGTTTAATTTTTGTTAAATTACAATTAAAATTTGTAAATATAAATTTGTAAATATAACTTTATTTTATAGGAAATTGATGTCAAGGATTACTTGGTATCGTTTNATGAAAACTTTAATTATAATATTCAAATTTTTTCAGTGCTTGTAATGCAAATAAAACAATGNNANTCTTTNNATTAAATTNAGGNGAGGATNAGCAATGTCTACAAAAGAATTTCTCGAATCAGTTGATAAAATTTTTGATGACGCAGCAAAAATTTTGGATTTACCTTATGGCTTAGCAAATAAAATTAAATTAGCAAATTCGACCTACACAGTTAGATTTGGCGTCAGGCTAAAAGGNAAAATTTATACTTTTACNGGTTATAGATCNGTNCACTCGGAGCATATGGAACCNGTAAAAGGGGGAATAAGGTATGCATCTTATGCTGATCAAAATGAAGTTGAAGCCTTAGCGGCACTAATGACATATAAATGTGCACTCATGGAAATTCCATTTGGTGGTTCAAAAGGTGCTTTAGTTATAAATCCCAGTGACTGGGAAGAGAGTGAACTGGAAAAAATTACAAGACGATTTACGCAAGAACTAGCAAAAAGAGATTTGATACATCCGTCTCAAAATGTTCCTGCACCTGATATGGGAAGTGGTGAAAAGGAAATGGCTTGGATTGCAGATGAGTACAGAAGGTTAAATCCATCAGACATAAACTCTAGAGCGTGTGTTACCGGAAAACCTGTTAACAAAGGAGGAATTGCTGGAAGGGTCGAGGCTACTGGGAGAGGGGTCCAATTTGGACTTAGAGAATTCTTTCGAAATGAAAAGGATGTTAAATTAGCAAAACTTACAGGGAATCTTGAAGGAAAAAGAATTATTGTTCAAGGATTTGGAAATGTTGGTTTCCATGCTGCATTATTTCTTTCAGAAGAAGATAAAGCTATAATCACAACTGTAATTGAGAGGGATGGTGTTGTTTATAATGAAAATGGAATAAATGTTCAAAAACTTAAGGATCACATGTCAAGGACTGGTGGGATAAAAGGTTTTGAAGGATACCAAGCAGAAGGAAAAGATTATTTATTTAATGACTGTGAAATAATTATTCCTGCTGCAATGGAAGGTGTTATTAATAAAGAAAATGCTCAAAAGATAAAAGCTAACTTGATTATCGAAGCTGCTAATGGCCCTATTACGTATGAGGCCGATAAAATATTAGAAAGTATGGGTGTTATTATAATTCCAGATATGTATGCAAATGCAGGTGGGGTTACAGTATCTTACTTTGAATGGGTTAAAAATCTTACACATATAAGGTTTGGACGAATGCAGAGAAGAGAAGTTGAAAAGCAAAACTCATCAATTATTGAAGCGGTTGAAAAAATGACAGGGAAAAAATTTCCTTCAGAATTAAGAAGTAATATTATGCAAGGTCCAACAGAGCTCTCTCTTGTTAGGTCTGGTTTAGATGATACAATGAGAACAGGTTACAAAGCGATGAGTGACAAGTTTCACTCGAGTGAAAAAATTAAAAGTCTAAGAATGGCATCAATGGTGATTGCAATTGAAAAAGTCTCTGAAGCCTATGTATCACTTGGGATATGATTTGTAGAATGACTTTTTAAAATTTTATTTATCTTTCTTTTCGTTAAAACTCTTACTAAAAATGCCATTACTTTAGTTGGGATTGTAACGTTGTATGCTAATTGAGGTTTTTTACTCTCTAGGGATTTGAGAACAATCTTAGCTACATCTTCTGCTTTTAGTTCAAATAATTTGTTAAATAAGCTTTCTTTATTACTTTTAAGATTGGGTATGAGATAGTTTTTGTATTCATTGCTCAGAACACTTTTTTCCCAATCAATCCATTTATTGAAATAATTTATCGAATTTTCTCTAATAAGTGTTTTGATGGGGCCAGGACGAATTGAAATAACATCAATTCCTGTTCCCTCAAGTTCCATTCTAAGCGTATCAGAATAACCCTCTAAAGCCCATTTTGTTGCATTATAAGGCCCCCTATATGATAATGTGATGAAGCCTAATATAGATGAGCACTGAAGAATTTTACCGTAACCTTGCTTCCTCATGATTGGGATGACTTTTTTTGTTAAGTAATGCCATCCAAAAAAATTAGCTTGAAAGATCTCTTTCATTGCTTCCGATGGAATATCCTCCATTGCACCTGGTAGAGCAAATGCACCATTATTAAAAATTGCATCTAATTTACCGTTTGTGACTGACAATGTGTTATCTAGAGCTAAATCAATACTTTTTTCTGAGTGATAGTCTAAATGAAAACAAGTTATTCCTAGATTGCTGATTTTTTTTACATCAACTTTTTGTCTGCATGAGGCAATTACATCCCAACCATTTTTTGACAAATATTTTGCTGTTTCAAATCCTATTCCCGATGAGCATCCTGTTATTAGAATACTTTTTTTTTTGCGTTGCATATTTTTGACTATAAAGTTGAAATTCTCAATTCATTTAGTTATTTAATTAAAAGCAGATGAAAACTTTTTCCAGACATAAACTCAATTTTTTTGAGAGAATTACAGATCCAATGAGATTTGGCAAGGGTAGTGTGCCCCCTGAAAAATTATTCAGTTTTATTGCCCATTTTGCAAAACAAATTAAATTCACAATATTTTTATTATTTATTCTCCAGTTGCTGACTGTAATAATAGACCTTTCATTACCTTTGGTTTTCGGATTAATAATTAATAAAATTTTAGAAACTGAAAATATATCTTTGATGATAAAAGATAATCTTTTCTTTATGACTTCCTATGCCTGTTTATTTCTTTTCTTGAGGCCTCTTGTACAAATACTTACAGCTGCAATTGTAGATATGTCTCTCATGACTGGTTTCGCAAATATTGTTAGATGGCAAAGTCATCTCAATGTACTTGGATTAGATCTAAGTTACTTTACAAATGAGCTATCTGGAAGATTAGCCAACAGAGTTATAGAAACTGGGCAAGCTGTAAGAGGCGTTATTCTAAAATTTTTCGAGGTAATTCTGTATATGTTTTTATACTTTGGTGGTGCTATCTATATCTTAGCTCAGTCAAGTATGATGCTAGCGATACCAAGTTTTATTTGGTCTATTGTCTTTTTATATATTTTAATTTTTTTAATGCCTAAAGTAAGGGATTTGAGCCATAAGCATTCTCTTCTAAGAAGTAAAATGACAGGTAGAATAGTAGACTCGTACTCGAATATTGGAATTGTAAAGTTATTTGCCAGAAAAAATTTTGAAATTGATGGTGCTGCTGATGCAATAGACGATTTTAATTTTGGGTGGGCGAGAGTGATGAGAATTTCGTTTTTAATGGAATTTTTAATATCTATTTCAAATGCAATGCTTGTTGTTGGAACAGTTGGATTTGGTTTGTATTTGCTTACTCAAGATATTGTGACAGTTACAATTGTTGCTGCTGCCTTTCCTTTGTCATACAGAATTGGAGATATGTCTCACTGGATAATGTGGGAAATTAGCTTTCTTTTTGAAAATATAGGAACAATAGATGAAGGTAAGGAAACAATTTCAAAGAAACCTTCTGTGGTTGATGTAAAAGATGCAAAATCTCTTACAGTCAAAAATGGTTTGATTGAGTTTAATAATGTAAAATTTAATTATGGAATGCCTGGCGGATTATTTGAAGCTTTAAATTTGAAAATAAACTCTGGCGAAAAAGTTGGTTTGGTAGGGCGTTCAGGATCAGGTAAGAGTTCTATAGTAAACCTTTTGCTGAGACTTTATGATCTTGATGAGGGTAAAATTTTTATAGATAAAAACGATATTTCAAAAGTAACACAGGACTCTTTAAGATCGAATATTGCTGTGGTTACCCAAGATACGGCTCTTCTACACAGGTCCATTAGAGAAAATATCCTTTACGGAAGACCAGATGCAAGTGAAATTGAATTGATTGAAGCTACAAAACAAGCTGAAGCGTATGATTTTATATTGGAGCTTGAAGACAAAGATGGAAGAAAAGGCTTTGATGCTCACGTCGGTGAAAGAGGGGTTAGGCTATCTGGTGGTCAAAGGCAGCGAATTGCTATAGCAAGGGTAATCCTAAAAAATGCACCTATTTTAGTTTTAGATGAAGCCACAAGTGCATTAGACAGTGAAGTTGAAACAGCAATCCAGGCTCAATTATCTAGTATTCTAAAAAATAGAACTGCATTAGTAATTGCTCATAGACTATCAACAATCAACAAATTGGATAGACTTATTGTGATGGATCAAGGAAAAATTATTGAGGTTGGAACACATGCTGAATTAATTAAAAGAAAAGGACACTATTCAACTTTATGGTCTTTGCAATCAGGTGGTTTTTTACCCACATTGAGTACTAAAGAAAACGGAAAAAATAAAAAAATAATCTAATTTTCTTTTCTTGCTAGCCAATTTACGAAAGGAATACTTGGTAATATCCATAGGAACCCAAAAGTAATGTAAAAGACTAAATCTAAGATCCAATGTATTTCCGAAACCAAATCTATAATATAAATGGCTATTACCGTATATAGAATTAAATACGGTATTATTAAAATTGAAATTAATAGATGTCTCCAACGCATATTTTTTTTAATTAAAGTATTTTTTCTAGTTAATATAATTTATATAATAATAATATTTAAATATTAAAATTTTTTAGTATGAACAATAAAATAAAGATTGCACCTTCCATTTTAGCAAGTGATTTTTCAAAACTAAATGATGAAATTCATGATATTGAAGGAGCTGGGGCTGATTTTGTTCATTTAGATGTAATGGACGGTCATTTCGTTCCAAACTTAACTTTTGGACCGCCTCTAATAAAATCATTAAGAAATTTAACAAATCTTACTTTTGATGTGCATTTAATGGTTAGTAATCCAGATGACCTTATTGATGAATATATTGAAGCAGGGGCGGATATTCTTACTGTTCACGTTGAGGCATGTAATCATTTAGCTAGAACTTTAAGTTACATTCAATCAAAAGGTTGCAAAGCTGGTGTTGCAATAAACCCCCACTCAGACATTCAGTTTTTAAATAATATTATCGAAAATTTAGATTTAGTTTTAGTAATGACAGTAAATCCTGGCTTTGGTGGTCAAAAGTTTATTGACGCTATGATAAAAAAAATATCATCTGTCAGTGAAATCATATCTTCTAGAGATATCTACTTAGAAGTGGATGGAGGGATTAATCAGGAAAATGCAAAAGATGTCATTAAAGCAGGTGCAAATATTTTGGTGGCTGGTAGCTCCGTATTTAAAGTTAATAAAAATACGAGTTATAAAATTAATATTGATGCATTAAGAAAATAACTCAAATCTGAGATTTTTCTATTAAATCTAATATAATTGGTTTTAAATTTTTGATACCAATGTAAGGGTGAATATCGATCGCAAAATCTAAGTTTTTTAGTGCATCTGTGTATCTACCAAGAGCTAAGTTTATTTGAGCTAAACCTGCTATAGCACCAAAATGCCTGGGTTCTAATTCTAAAGTAAGTTGAATGTCTCGAATAGAACCATATAAATCGCCTTGAAGATATCTTATAGTGGCAATCTTATTAATTGGTTCAGCCCAATTAGGGTCACTCTTTGAAAGCTTTACAAATAATTTCAGGGCATCATCAAGTTTGCCTTTTTGCATAAGTTCTACACCTCTCATCATTTCTATATTATTATTTTGTGAGGTCCCATCAGAAAGCCAAAACTTCCATATTTTATCTTCGTATTCTTTGGCTAAAGAAACATTTTTGGCGTATTTAAGTTGATTAAATAAATTATCTAATTCTGAGCTTAGAGCATTGTTCCAAAAAGGAGAAATAATAACAAGTGATAATAGTAATAACTTAAAATTTAAAAAAAAATTAATTTTCATATTTTAATCTTTCGATAGTTTTTAAATAACCTGTCCATTTGTTAATTTTATTAAAGTCTTAAAGCTTGAGGAAAATACCCAATGAGTATGACCAGCTGAAGCCCATAATAAATTAAACCTATTTAGACTTAGATCTATCAATATAGGTATCTTTTTAGATATTGTTAGTGGACTTACCCCACCAATACTAAAACCTGTATATTTTTTTACATATTCAGCATTTGGTCTTGCAAGTTTGCCTTCAAATCCACTTGCTAATTGAATAGTTTTTTCATTACCTTGTTTGTCACCAGCAATAAAAGCCATTACTGGGTTATCTTTATTTTTACATTTGATATTAAATAAAAGAGATTTAACTATAGATCCTTCTTCAGTATTCAGTGATTGAGCAGCTTCTCTGGCACTCCTAGCTGTTTCATTTAATTGAATAACCTTTATGTTTTTATTATTATCAATAAGAAATTTTTCAACTTTTATAACTGATGGAGATTTAAAGACCATTTACCTATAGAGTTGTTTGAATTTCTTTANAAATAATTTCTCTGCTTCAATAGAAGATAGTGGGNNTATTTTGTATTTAGGAACAAACTTTGGNACTTGGAATGTNTTTCTTGCTTCNTCCTCNCNAAATCCAGCTAATTGTATTGCTTCTAAAAAGGCNGTTTGTTTNTCACAGATTTTAATTTTTTTATAAATTGTTTTAGGCACTTCTCTTGGCAATGAAAACCTTAAATTAATGGCACCTTGAATTCTTTCNTCAAGATCAGTGTATTCATNTCCAAGAAATAATTTAAGGGGTGTAATCATGTCACTAACTATATATTCTGCTGCATCATGAAGTAATGCGGCTAACTGCCATTTTATTGGAATTTTGTTATCATGAATTTTCAAAAAATTTGTAACTATTACACTATGTTGAGCTACTGATAATGCGTGCTCGCCTATAGTTTGACCATTCCATCTTGCTACTCTNGAAATACCACGTGCNATATCTTCTATTTCNATNTCNANTGGAGAAGGTTCAGTTAAATCTAATCTTCTTCCTGAAAGCATCCTTTGCCATGATCTTGTAATTTTATTATTTCNCATTAGATTTNATTTANTTANCTTTNNATAATAAATATTTAGAAATACTTGGAAAATAAAAACATTTCTAGTATTAAAACGTTAATTAGATTGAAAAATTATGGATTATTTTGATACCGCCCAAAAATATAGAAACAAGCGAATNAAAAAACTNGTATCANTTTTTATNAATATNANTGTTTTATCNATTGTTGCAATNATNGCATGGCAAATAGGTGTTAGAGATAGAAATAATATTATAGCTGTTCANTCTTCTGAACTNATAAGAATAGCAAATGATTTTAAAGAATTAANTGACCAATTAGAAANCTTAAAAATNCAATCTGAAANTGATAATATTCTCATTANAAAACTTAAGATNGAACTNTCTGANAAGCCAGATAGTAANCTTAATGAAATAATNAAATTATCTTCTTCATCTATTTCAAGAGGNNTTTCAATTGAACAGATTACANCTTCAATAAAATCACTTAACAAACCAACAAAATGTTTAAAACCAATTAGAAAAGAATTNAATGTTATAACTCCAATCTATTCTACAAACAGTCATGAAATTAGNGTATTCGATAACGGTNTGTTTGTTTTAGCTGAGGGNCAAGCGCATGTAGAGGCTAATAGTGTNAACCCTTGGTTTGATGANAATAAACCAATTAAAGTAAGATTAAGGTATTTTGGAATTGAGCAATGGTTTAGCGGATTATTNCCCTTTTCAANAAAAATACCATTCCAAGACAATATTGCTATTATNAAATTTGAAAAATCTGATGTAAGGGGAAGTGTTTACACAACNATTAAAGTATGTAGTTGAGTATACTAATTTAGAAACTTTTCNTTTATTTCCCANCATGCACTTATTATACAAGTTCCTAAACAAATTTTTAAAATNTCAGGTGTAATAAATGGNAGTAATCCAAAAACAATNGCTGTGTTAAAATCTTTAAGTTGTGCTANCCATAAAACACCACAAAAGTAAATTAATAATGTACCAATAGTCAAAGTAACAAAAGTTAAAATAATAGACTTATCCCATCCTTTTTCAGCTAAAAAACCAACAACTATCGATGCAAGTATAAATCCAAATAAATAACCTCCTGTGGGACCAAATAGATAAATCAAACCTGCTCCATGNGCAAAAACTGGNAATCCAATAGCACCCTGAAATAAATANAATAAAGTTGCTCCTAAAGCTCCCCTCCATCCCAAAAGCATGCTCATAACAAGCAACACAAGTGTTTGAAGAGTAACAGGAACAGGAGTAAGAGGTATCTGTATTTTAGATGATATTGCAAGAAGTATGGAGCCTGCAATTGATGTATATAATATATAGAATATATCGTTTGTAGTTTTGCCTAATATGTTTGAAACGAAAGAATTATTTGANGTTATTAAGTTCATTTAAGNCCCTTACATTGGTTTTTTNATTATTGGTAATTAAATTTAACATTATGTTATAAAAATATAAATAAAAATAAAGATTAATTAATTTATTAAANAAAATANTTATACTTTTTTATTTATTAATTTGTTAAATACTAACTTTTAATCTCNATAGTATTAAAAATATGGATAATAAATCAAAATTAGTTTGGATAACTGGTGCAAGTTCTGGAATAGGGGAGGAACTTTGTTATAAGTTTTCAAANAANAATTGGAAGNTAGCANTTACTGCGAGAAGAAAAGATAGACTTTTAGAAATTCANAATTTAATTGGTAAAGACAATTNTGTTGTTCCTGCAAACNTAATTAATAAAGGAGAAGTGAAANCTGCCTTTAATAATTTTTATAAAATNTCTNAAAGAATAGACCTTGCAATACTTAATGCNGGTATTTACAGGTCAGTTAGTTGTGAGGANTTNAATTCTGATGATTTTAAAGATCATATGGATATTAATTATATGGGGGTTGTGAATTCANTAGAACAAATAATTCCTAAAATGAAATCTCAAAATTATGGTCATATNGCTATTATAACTTCTCCAACAGGTTGGCGAGGTTTGCCAAGAGCTGCTGCATATGGACCAACAAAATCTGCTTTAAAAAACCTTGCACAGACACTTAGGATTGAACTTGAACCATATGGAATAAAGGTCCAGTTGTTTTGTCCAGCATTTGTTAAAACAGAATCGACCCCAGAAGGTGAACATTCTTTGCCAGGAATAATAACCGCAAAAAAAGCTGCTGACTTGATATTTAATGCACTAAAATCTAACTCTTTCGAGGTTTTTATTCCAAATAACCTTTTAATATGGACTTTATATTTATTAAAATTTTTACCCGAAAATGTTGCACATAAATTGGTTAAATGGAAAACAGGGTACTAAAAATGTATAATAAAAATAAGGAATTTTTAGAAAAATATATTTCAGTTTTTGAAAATTTAAAAGAAGATAACTTGGATGGACTGATGGAATTAAGTTCACTAGATATTTATTTTGAAGATCCATTTCAAAGAACTAAAGGTAGAAGTGAGTATATTAAAATTTTCAAAGATATGTTTTTAAAATTAGATAAGCCAACTTTCAAAGTTTTGAACTACTCTATTTCAGAAAAATCAAAAAATATATGTTTTATGAAATGGGTTTTAACAGGTAATCTTAAAAATAATAATAAGAAAATTTCCATAAAAGGTATGAGTGAAGTATCTTTTGATCAAAATGGCAATGTGAAAAGCCATATTGATTATTGGGATTCTTTAACTCAAATTATTATTAAATTGCCATATATCGGATTTTTTTTAGACAAGATGCTTAGAATATTATTTAAATATAAGCATATATGATGTTTGCTGAAGTTGAAATATTAAATTATTTAGTTAACTGGTGATAATTTTATTTGCTTTACATCAATGCTGCCTGATTTAAAACCACCCTCACAATAAGAAAAATATAAATTCCACATTCTGTGAAATCTATTATCAAAACCAAGTTTTGAAATTTTTGGCCACGCACTATTAAATTGCTTGTTCCATATTGATAAAGTTGATGCATAATCCTTTCCAAAACTATCTATCTTATCGATCTTTAAACCAGATTGTTGAATCGGTTTTTCAATCGCTGATATTGAAGGCAGCATTCCACCTGGGAAGATATATTTTTGAATGAAATCAGGGAATTTTTTATAGTCATCAAAATATTTATCATCAATTGTTATAACTTGAATAGCAGCATTTCCGTTTGGCTTTAATAATTTTTTAATTTGACTAAAGTAAATTGGCCAATACCTCTCACCTACTGCTTCAATCATTTCAATTGAAATTATTCTATCAAACGATCCTTTTATTTTTCTATAATCAATAAGTTTAACATCAATAAACTTATTTAACCTATTTTTTTCAATTCTTTTTTTTGTGAATTCAAACTGTTCCTTACTAATAGTAATTGCAGTTACTAAAGAATTATAATTTTTTGCAGCAAATTCTGCAAAGCCTCCCCACCCACAACCAATTTCTAAAACTTTACTTCTCTTTTCTAAATTAGCAATTTTGGATATTTTTTTATATTTGTTTTGCTGTGCTTCGAATAAACTATCTTTATTACTATTAAAATATGCACTTGAATAAGTCATGCTTTTATCAAGCCATAGTTTGTAAAAATTATTTCCTAAATCATAATGAGCAGAAATATTTCTCTTTGATCCATTGATGGTATTATTATTTATTAAATGGAAAACTTTATTTAATAATTTCAAAAAAAAATAACCTTTACCTGATGTGTTTAAGCCACTTTCTTCGTACCCACCAATTTCAATTAATTTCCCAATATTGTTACTTTTAATATCACCATCTATAAAAGATTCACAAAAACCCAGAGAACCGCCTAATATTGAATCTTTAATCGATTTTTCGGTTAAAAAAGTAACATCAGCAATTGGTCCAAGCTTTTTCCCCTTGAAGTTTTTTATTTCACCATCAGGAAAAGTCACATTTATTTCCCCAATATTTAAGTTATTGAGCATTTTTTCTAGTGTTAACTGCCAAAAATTCATATTAAAATCATCTCAATTTTTCTTAGCTAAACTTGTTTTATGCTTGTTAATAGCGTCAATTTTTTTAAAAATTGCTCCTTTAATTAAAAGTTTTAAAGCCTCAAACAAAATATTAATCATTGGTTTCGCAGGAAACGCTTTTCCTTTTATAATTCCAATAAAAAGTGAACTAGTTGTCAAGAGTTTAATTTTTCCAACTTGTATCGCACTTAGTATATTTCTATTTTTGTTGGAATAATTAACTGAGATATTGATTTTACTATCTGAAATATTTGACTTAAGTTCATAATTACCCTCTGATGATAGAAATGGAGAAACTTCAAAGAGTTTTTTTGTAGAGTGTGTTTCACCAATATTATCAATTATTGCAACATACGAATGTATTCCCCCAACAACATTTCTAACTTCATAAATTAATGCTGATAATTTCTTTGTTTTATCAAAACAAAAATAGACGGACAATGGATTGAAAACATGTCCAAGTATCGTGGGAAAACAGTGTAACAAAATATCGCCTGAAGCATCACCACCGTAATCACTTATTTGTTTTCTCGCCCAATCAATAAGAGGAATTTTCCCATTTCCATGATCTTTTTCATGCCAGGAGAAAATATTAAATTTATTAATTGAAAAAAACGGATTAATTTTTAAGTTAGTATTTATTTTATTCAAATTAACTAGAATTGAAATGCTATTGTAATTAAATGAATTATACGGCTTTATGTATCTTTTGTGATAGATATTACTTTCAACTAACTTTATGTTTTTTAAATTATTTAAATCAATCATAATAAATTATTATTGAGCGGCGTATAAAACCTCTTCAGAATTTAACCATGGCAATTTTATATTAAATAGTTGAGCAATTTCTGCAGCAGACTTTATGCCATCCTCATGAAAGCCAAATCCTGTCCAAGCTCCACAAAACCAAATATTATTTTTGCCTTGTAATTTATTCAAATTATTTTGTACTTCAAAAGCGTTAGCGTCAAATACAGGGTGTGAGTATGAGTATTGGCCATAAATTAATTCAGGGTCCGGCAATTTTTTTGGATTTAATGATAAAAGAATAGGCAAATTTGATCTAATTTTCTGAAGCTCGTTCATCCAGTATGTAACTGAGAGATTCCCTGAGTTTCCAGTTTCAGTTAAATAATTCCAACTTGACCATACTGATTTTCTTTTTGGCATATAATGAATATCAGAATGTAATATGGAAATATTTTTTTGATATTTAAAATTTTGTAGAAGATTTGCTTGATCAATAAAGTTTTCTTTAACAAGATTAAACGACTGATCTGCATGGCATGCGAGAATAACTTCATCAAATTTTTTTACACCTAGAGACGAGTGTATATTAACTGAGCCTTTAGCTTGAGATATTTTAGTTACATTTGCCCCTTTATAGATTTTACCTTTTAAAAGTTGTTCAATTTTTTTTACATATTCAATACTTCCATTTTGGATTGTGCTCCAATTCGGTCGATTGTAAATATTTAATAGTTTATGGTTTTCAAAAAATAATAGTAAGCTCTTTATTGGAAAATTTAAAATACTTTTCTTTGGGCATGACCATATTGACGCCGTCATTGGAACTAAATGATATTCAATAAATTTTTTTGAATAATTAAATCGATTTAAAAATTCACCCATTGTTTCATTATCAGGGCAACTTTCAGCATCTTTCAGAGCATTATTATAAAAATAATTTATATCCCTAAGCATGCTCCAATATTTAGGATCAACTATATTCTTCGTTTGTGAAATTAAACCCATATAAGAACTACTATATTCAAATTCACCTTTATCAACAGAAACACTAAATGACATTGATGAATTATTTATACCAATATCGAGGTACTTTAGTAATTTAGAGAAAATTGGATAGTTTTTGTCATTTAATACAATAAAACCTGTTTCCACATTATACCTAGAATTATCTTGTTCAATAGAAACAGTATTTGAGTGTCCACCTAATCTATTATTTTTTTCAAACAAAGAAACTTCGTGTTTTTCTTGAAGAGCTAGCGCAGTGGCTAAACCTGATATTCCTGAACCTACTATAGCAATTTTCATAAATTTATCTTAATTCTAAATATTTTAGTTTTTAATTCCGGCATAACTATCTAAAGCTCTTTCTCTTGCAAATTTATGATCAATAATCGGCATTGGATAAGTTTCTCCGAGCTTTATATCAGAATTTTTCAAAATTGCACTATCTGCATTCCATGGTTCGTGAATAAACTTTGGTGGAAGTTTTTTTAATTCTGGTAGAAATCTTTTGATGTATT
>NYVQ01000041.1 GCA_002684695.1 SAR116 cluster bacterium
AAAAGTTGAATTCTATATTTTATTATTTGGGAGCATTATAATAATGATTGTTTTAAAACCATATTTCAAACCTTTTTTTGTTATTTTAATTTGTCTATTCTCTAAGATTTCATTTGCTGATTTTGATAAAGGACTTAAAGAATTTAATAAAGGTAATTATGAGTTAGCATTGGATATCTGGGAACCACTTGCCAATGAGGGAGTGTCAAACGCTCAATATAATGTTGGCCTAATGCACCATAATGGGCTTGGTACAAAGCAAGATTTTAAACAAGCTTACAAATGGCTTTTAAAATCATCTGAACAAGGAAATTTAAATTCTATTAGGTTGATTAGTACNATGTATGCATTGGGNAATGGANTTAAAAANANTTTTGTAAGAAGNTATATGTGGGCTAAAATAGGTGCTGATAATAANGATCAAAATAGTAANATTCTACTTGATAGCCTTTTAAAAGAAATGTCTAATTCAGAAATTGATAAAGCCAANAAATTANTACAAGANTGTAANNNTAAAGAATTTAAGGGTTGTTAGAGATTAAACAATTAAACCTTATTCATAAGTCTAANTCTTATTGTAATCATGTCTAAAAATTTATATGGCGCNTTGTTCATGACTTTGAGCATGTTTGGTTACGCTTCTACAGATGCATTTATAAAGTTCATTGGATTAATCCTACCCTTATCAGAGATACTTTTTATAAGAGGGANAATTGCTGTTTTNTTGCTTTTTTTACTTTGCTATTTAAGAAATGAGGTTTTTGTCAGTATAAACAAAAACCAATATAAATTTATTTCTTTAAGAATATTTGGTGATGTCGGTTGCACAGTTTTGTTTCTAACCGCTTTGATTAATATGAAACTTGCTAATGCAACTGCCATACTTCAATGCTTGCCACTTGCNCTCACATTTTGTGCTGTAATCTTCTTAAANGAAAAAGTAGGTTGGAGAAGGTGGTCTGCAATTATTATTGGTTTTTTTGGTGTATTAATTATCATNAANCCAAACTCAGATGGNTTTAATTATTATTCATTATTNGCAATTGGTGCTGTNTTTTTTATTGTTTTAAGAGACTTAACTACAAAAAAATTAGATCCNNGTATTCCGTCAACATTTATATCTCTTATAACAGCAATTTCTGTAACTTTCACAGGNATCATTTTCTCACCATTTCAAAACTGGGTTATTCCTTCAGTGGAAATATTTTTTTCTTTAGCAGCAACTGCTNTTTTCTTAATTTTNGGNATATTATTTAATGTCATGTGTATGAGAATTGGTGAAGTAAGTTTTGTTGTTCCCTTTCGATACTCAATAATTATTTTTGCAATTCTTTATGGTGTTATTTTCTATAATGAAATTCCTGATCTATCCATGNTAGCTGGAACTGTTATAATTATTTCAACAGGTTTATATACTTTTTATAGAGAGAAATTTACAAAATCAAAAAATCTTCAATAANACTTNATTTATCTTCAAACATAAAAGATACATGNTTTTTTCATNCAAGATANGTGANGCTCAAACTTACACANAAGTTATTGGGTCGTTTGTTTCCCATGTTTTGTTTTTAGTCATNATATTAATAAACATACTAGAATTAATAAAGTTGTGAACCCAATTTTTTATATTNGGCAGATCNAATTTTTCATCAAACCATTCAATATCAGCAATCCTATACTGCCTCACAAATGGTAGTATGGAAATNTCAGATAAAGTNGGNTNNTNACCTCTCAACCATTTTTTATTCNNTAAAATAGAATTAAGATCAACTANTATATCTCTTGCCTTTAATTTGTGTTCATTNGCNGAAGCATCTTNATATCTNGANGAATATTTATATCTATCTAGATGAAATTTAAATTCATTATCAATTTTTTTTATNAAAGTAATATCNTCTTGATANATNTTTTGNTNNTTTGNCATTAAGTTTAATGGATCTTGTNNTGAAATTGCCCATTCAATTATNTCTAANCTTTCATCTATTACTNNACCATNTTGAAGCAAGAGTATTGGTACAGTACCTTTAGGTGATAATTTAAGNAAAAGTTCNTGTTTNGACTTAAGGTTGATTTCTCTAATTTCACACTTTANATTACACANNTTAATAGCNATCCTGGCTCTCATTGCATATGGGCANCGTCTAAAACTGAAAAGAATTGGGTATTTNATTTTCATTAACTTATATTAATCTTATAGTNNTTTNNAAATAGGTGTAAAAATATGTTTCTAAGAATCTTTTTGTTTATNTTAATTTATACTTTTTTTATTAANAATTNATACTCAAAAACATTTATATCACAAATTGGACCTAATTTATCATANCCATGGGGCGTTNCNAAAATTGATGANCAAAACGTTTTGGTNACTGAAAAAAGTGGTNCANTAAATAAAATTAANATTATCAATGNAANCATNATAAAAATTAANAATGTTCCAAAAGTTNATTANATGAACCAAGGNGGANTATTGGATGTTTATGTTGATAATAGTGACAATAAAATAAATGTTTTTTTATGCTATAGCAGCCCNTCNAATAAACCTTTTNNCAGTAAAACTGTTTTAGAAAAGTCTGTNTTNAAAGGTAGTTCNCTAGNTAAACGTGAAATAGTTTTTTCTACAAAANNGNTTCTAAATGAGTCNGTTCATTTNGGATGCAGAATTACTNTTTCTAAAGATTATGTTTATTTATCTTTAGGTGATAGAGGTAACAGAAATAATGCCCAAAATATTAATAACTACGAAGGTTCTATTATTAGGGTGAACCTCAAAGAAAAAATGAAAAATAAAAATAGGTTTAATAAAAATTGGATGCCAGAAACCTATTCTATTGGACATAGAAACCCTCAAGGCTTAATTACAAATCCAAACGACGGTACTATTTGGTCACATGAACATGGACCACAAGGAGGTGATGAAATTAATTTGCTTGAAGGTGGTAAAAACTATGGATGGCCAAAGGCAACATATGGTGAAGAGTATGGTGGAGGTAAGATTGGCAAACAATCAATTGAAGGGATGGTAGACCCCAAATGGGTTTGGATACCATCGATTGCACCGTCTGGAATGGCTTACTACAAAGGCAATATGTTCCCTGAGTTAAATGATCACTTGCTTATAGGATCACTTAAATTTCAGCAAATACATGCTATCAAAATATTAAACCATTATCCCATTCTTGAAAGAAGGCTATTAAGCAAACCATTTGGTAGAATTAGAGATTTAGAAGTTATGCATGACGGCTCTATTTTATTTTTAACTGATGAAGAAAAAGACGGTGTTTATAAAGGTGGCTTGTACAGAATATTTAAATCTAAATAAAAATTAAAATTAATTGTTTTGCTTAATCGAATTTGTTTTAATAAAAATAATACTTAGTAAGGAATAGTTATGGCTGGTATAGAAACTAAAAATTATAAAGCCGGTGAAACGATATATAATATTAATGATCCGGCTGATAAAATTTATTTAATTCACAATGGAAAAGTAAGGGTTAAATCAAAAATGGGCCTTAATCTAGGCACCCTAATAGAAGGAGAAATGTTTGGTGAAGTTGGTCCTATTATTGAAGAAACAAGAACTGTAACTGTTATTGCAGAAACAGATTGTACTTTGAAGGAAATTGACAACTCAACACTTCATAATAAATTGGATGGGGCAGACCCTATTTTAGTTGGCATAATTAGAGGATTGGCTCTAAGAATTGGCGATGCCAATAAGTTAGCAGAAAAATATTGGCAGGAACTATCAGTTTATAAATCTTTAGAATAAAGTTTAAGATTAAACGCGTTTATATTAAAATTTAACTCTTTTTTGTATAAGTTCACGCCAAGCAATAACTATGCAAGACATAATTGTTATAAGAGAACCAATAATCTCTAAAAATGAAGGCACCTCTGACCATATTATTAACCCAGCTATTATTGCTCCGGGAACAGAGAGATATCTAATGGGCGCCAAAACAACGGCTTCTCCAAATTTAAATGCATAAGTAAATGTAAGTTGAAGAATTGAGCCCATAATACCTATAGTTATTAAAACTAAAATAAGATTAAGATTAATTAGAGGATATTCAGGTTCAACTATTAAAAAACTTAAACCAAAAATGATTGCTCCCATGGTATTATGCCAAATGGCTACTGATACTGGTTCATCAGTATTACCCAATTTTCTTAGAATAATTGTTAAAATTGCTCCATTAATACAACTAGCAAGAGCTAGATACACACCTATAGACATTACACCACTGAATGGATTGGTTATTAGTATTATTCCAACCAGTCCTGAAATAATTGCACTAATTCTCCATAAACCAATTTTCTCGGATAAGAATATGGGTGCAAACAAAGCAACAAATACAGCAGAAGATTGTGTAATAGCAGTTACTTGACCAAATTCAGCCGTTTGCAATGCTGAAAACCAAAGACATATTCCCATCAATCCAATTGTAATTCTTCCAATTAAGATTTTTTTTGATTTAATCTTCATTAAATTATTACGTCTTACATACCATCCAGAAGCGTATAAAATTGGTAATGAAAAAATAAATCTACAAAATAACATTAACCTAAAGTCAATATTTTCGTCTAATAACTTTACAAAACCTGACATAACCAAGGCTGCTAATACCATAGTGAGCATTAAAATTATTCCGATAATATTTCCTGGTAATTTTTCTAGTTTAATTAATTTCATTTAATTTGATTTACTGTTTAGAACCATTAATCCAGCTAATATAATGAAAACACACCCCAAATATGCAATTATTGATGGGAATTCATTGAAAAATATTATGCCTAATAAAATTGAACTTGGTAGTTGTATATATCCCATAACACCGGTTCTTGCAAAGTGACCTTTGGCAATTGAGTATCCATAAGAAACAAATAAAAATGCTATGGCTCCAATTAAACCAGATATAAAGATTAGGGCAAATTGATATAAATTTGGAAAATTACAACCAAAATATATCCAAACAATTAAACCAGCCAAGCCATTTAAAATAAATAAAATAAATGCATATGACATAGGCTTTGCGTCATTTGGCCTTTTGGTGATTATAAAGTTCATAAAAGCATTTATAACCGCTACAATAACTGGAAAAATAAAAAATTTTCCAGCCCCATTAAGCTCGACTGAAGGATTGACTATTATAATAATTCCTATCATTCCTAAAAGGATAGAAAGAAGAGTTAAAATACTTAGTTTCTCATTGTGAGTGAAAAGAGATATAACCCCCATCCAAATTGGTGTTGTTTGAATTAACATTGTTGTCAAAGACAAAGGAAGTTCTTTAAGAGATATAAAAAGAGATGCTATCGCAACAATGGATAAAAGGCCTCTTAATACTGGGAAAAAAAACTTCCTCGGGACTAATTCTCTGTAAACCAGTTTAGTATCAAAATTTTTTGAAATCAATGCAATAACAAAAATAGTTAAGATTTCAAAAGGAACTCCAAAAACTAAAAAATCCCACCAATATATACCAATAGAGGTTAAAACTTTAAAAATGGCATCACATATGGAAAATAATATAATACCCGTGCCCACCATTAATAGTGGTAAAGCTTTGCTATGATTTTTCATGATAGTGATACCTTAATAGCACCCGATATTTAACTGCTTATAAGTTTTTTATATTCAGGCTTTATATTTTTTAGAGTTTCTTCAGCTTTTTTGATAGTCTGCTGGGTAGACCACATATCTGCGTATAATCCTCTTTTTTTAATTAGTTGCTTATGAGTCCCTTGTTCAATAATTTTTCCTTTATCCAAAACTAAAATTTTATCAGCATCTACTACTGTAGATAGTCTATGCGCAATTATAATTGTTGTTCTTTCTTTAGCTAAACTTTTTAATGAATCTTTTATTTCCCTTTCAGTCAGAGTATCAAGTGCACTTGTAGCTTCATCCAATATCAGAATAGGAGGGTTTTTGAGAAGTGTACGAGCAATAGCAACTCTTTGTTTTTCACCACCAGAAAGCTTTAAACCTCTCTCACCAACTATAGTTTTCATTCCTTCAGGAAAATTTTTTATAATTTTGTCTAACTGAGCTTTTTTTGCTATGTCCAAAATTTCTTTTTCACTAGCATCTATTTTTCCATATTTTAAATTATAAGAAATTGTATCATTAAAAAGAACTGTATCCTGAGGTACAATACCTATATTTCTTCTAAGTGAGATTTGGGTTATACCCCTTATGTCTTTTCCATTAACTAAAATTTTTCCACTTGTAGTATCGTAAAATCTAAATATTAGTCTTGAAATCGTGGATTTTCCAGCTCCTGTAGGACCAACAATAGCTAAAGAGGAACCACTAGGTATAGAGAAGTTTATTTTGTCTAAAACCTTTCTTTTCCCATCATATGAAAATGAAACATTTTCAAAGCTAATTTCAGCTTTTTTAAACTTCATTGAAACAGCGCCTTTGATGTCATTAATTTCAGGTTTTACATTTAATATCGAGAATAATGATTTCAGATCAGTTAAACCTTGAGAGATTTCTCTATAAATGTAACCAAAAAAGTTTAATGGTATTGCTAATTGCATCAATAGAGCATTTATAAGAACAAAGTCCCCAATTGTTTGATTGCCAGCCTGCACCTCCAAACCAGATAAAACCATACAAAAAGTAAGACCAATTGTAAAAATTGCCGTTTGACCAAAATTTAAAAACGCCAATGAAGTAAGTATTTTTATTGAGGCTTTTTCATACCCAAACATCGCATCATCAAAACGACTTTCTTCAATTTTTTCATTGTTAAAATGTTTTACTGTTTCATAATTTAGCAATGAATCTAAAGCTTTATTATTTGCTTCTTCGTCATTTTCATTCATCTTGTCTCTGTAAACAACTCTGAAACTAGAATACACAATTGTGAAATAGGTATACGCAAGAATTGTAATTATAACTATTAACAAATATCTCCAATCAAATTGGATTAATAAAATAAGCCCAACAAAAATAAATTCAAAAATTGTTGGCACTGTATTTAATATTGCAAGCCTAACAATAATTTCTATACCCTTAGTGCCTCTTTCAATCATTTACACAATTTATCTCTTAGGTTTCATTTAGATAGGAGAACTGGAGCTTTAAATAGACTGGTTGAAAGAGGCACTAAGGGT
>NYVQ01000042.1 GCA_002684695.1 SAR116 cluster bacterium
AGCTTTTACAACTTCAAAAACTGCAAATGGTGTAATATCAGATTCTGAAAGAGCAAGATTACCTTGAGAAATTCCTTGGTTTAAGCCTAAATCAATTTTAATTGAGTTCTCCATTCTGGATGGTTGAGCAATTGAAATTAGATTAATGCATTTCAAGTTTTCATTTATTTCTTCTGGAAGATCGCTGACCGAGCTAATTAAGCTAGTTATAATGTTATCTCTATTAGGCCTACTCAAAACATTAATGGTTTTAAATAATGTTTTTCTTGGCCCGATATATGACATGGCAATTCTTGAAGTTGTAAAAACTTCTTTATTACTATTAATGTCTTTAATAATTACTTTTGTAGTTACTTTTAAATAATCTTCTAACTGTAAAGTCGATAAATTTGTTGAGTGCAAATGTTGCGTTGGTTCAATTAAAATATTAGTTTCTAATGCAAAATCTGCAGGTTGATAATTAACTATATTTCCTGTTAAAACATTGTAATCAAAATCATTAAGTTTCAATTTCTTATTGTTATCATTCAAACTTGTATTACTGGCGTTAATTATTTTCAAATTTTCAAACTCAGAAAGTGAGCCTAATATATTATTATAAATATTTTGAGGTAAGTACTGGGACCAAGCAGGAGATTGTTGGTTTACAAATACTTTTGGGGCGAAGCTAATTAATGTTGATTTTGGTCGTGCACTGCATCCAACTTTTTCTTGGCGTTGACCAACCAATGCTTTAATTGTCACTTCATAATGTTGATCCGATATCATTTCATCAATGATATTATAGTCAAGAATCCCAGAAGTGGGCCTAACAACTATTTGTTCCTTCAAATTTGTGAAATTGTCTACGATACTATAACCAGCTATTTTGGCACCACCTTGAAGAGCTGCAAGATATAGAGCATCCTCTAAAGCGCTATTTTTTGATAAAAGAGGTGCTTCCTCTTCTATAACAGCTCTACCAGTAACCTCTACAAATTTTACCTGCGCACTTGCTAGGATTGGAAATAAAAATATTAGATATAATAGAAATTTTATAATCATCATTTGCTTTTCTAAATTTATAAAAATATCAACTTTTGATTATGCTTGTCTCGCTACACTTAAAAGATAGGTCATCATTTCTCTATCAATTTCTAAAACTATTTCGTATGTATCTGCACCAGTTGGATTTATTCTAACTGTTCTAGCTCCTCGAATAGTTCCTGTTACAACACCTCTAAATGTGTCGTTTTGAACCATTAAATCGACCACAGTAGTATTACTATCAACTTGTAATCCGTGTATCTGTTCAGCAAGATCTCTCATGGCTGCCATTCTTGCAGCTCTAATAGCCATTAGTCTTTTTTGTGCATCTGATCTTCCTGGCTGAGTACTTACAACTGCATATCCCACGGCAGTAAGTGTTGGTATTTCTTCAACAGAAGCATCTAATACTTGTTGAGCCATTATCAAATTATCAGTCTGACTTGATTTATTATTATTTGAATCACTTTTTGGTTTAAAATTATTAACTATACTTGTCAGAGGATCGGTGCCACCATCATTAAAAGTAACATCTGGCTGATAGCTACATGCTGAAAGCATTAAAATACTAGATAGTATAGTTAGAGAAGTAAAAAAATTTAAATTTCTTTTGAAAATATTATTCATGGGTATACTCCAATTAGAACTTTTATGATATCGAACTTTGGGATGCATTATTCATGCCACTAAATAAAATTATCTCATTTATGTTTATCTTATAACCATTGGCACATAATTTGCCTTTTAATTCTCACAAATAAAAATTTTAACATTTGAGAAACAAGGAATACTCAATATAATGTACGTGAGTGAGGCCAAAACCAAAAAATTTTCTAATATTTGTCATAATTTTGACAGGAGTGTTTTGTCATGGAGATGACACTTAGAAAATTAGGTATTAATCATTTAGCACCTGTAATTAAAAATATGGGGTTACCACTTGGAATTTTAATGTTGGTAGCTATGATGGTATTGCCTTTGCCTTCTGTGCTTTTAGATGTATTTTTCACAAGTAATATTTTACTTTCGTTGTTAATTCTTATGGTTGCTATGAATGCTTTTAGACC
The DNA here is from genome assembly GCA_002684695.1 of SAR116 cluster bacterium. Taxonomy (GTDB): domain Bacteria; phylum Pseudomonadota; class Alphaproteobacteria; order Puniceispirillales. The sequence continues at coordinate 2,094 of NYVQ01000042.1, forward strand.
TTTAGACTTTTCAAGTTTCCCAACAATATTGTTATTTGCTACTATTTTGAGATTAGGGTTAAATGTTGCTTCAACAAGAGTAGTTTTAAGCCAGGGTCATACAGGTACTGATGCAGCAGGTAAAGTGATTGAAGCTTTTGGAGCTTTTGTTGTTGCTGGAAATTACGTAGTTGGAATTTTTGTATTTATAATTTTAGTTATAATCAACTTACTTGTAATCACAAAAGGTGCTGGAAGAGTATCAGAAGTATCTGCAAGATTTACCCTTGACGCTATGCCTGGTAAACAAATGGCTATCGACGCAGATTTAAATGCTGGAGCATTAACAACTGAAGAAGCCAAACAAAGACGAGAAGAGATTTCAAAGGAAGCTGATTTTTATGGCTCAATGGATGGTGCATCAAAGTTTGTAAAAGGTGATGCTATTGCAGGTATATTAATCTTAATAATTAATATTTTAGGTGGCTTAATAATTGGTATTTGGTTGCATGGTTTAGGAATAGAGGAAGCAGCAAATACATACTTTTTACTTTCCGTTGGTGATGGTTTAGTTGCACAAATTCCTTCATTATTATTAGCAATAGCAACTGCAATAATTGTTACAAGAGTGTCAGAAACTCAAAACTTAGGTGAACACATAAGCAAGCAAATGAACCTTTCAAGAGCTTGGCTTCCAGTTTCAGGTGTTTTAATTTTAATTGGTATTGTTCCTGGAATGCCAAATACATTATTTTTGATTGCAGGTTTTGGAGCAGCATTGGCCAGTTTCTTTTCAAGAAAGTCTGAAAATCGTGAAGAAGCCCAAGAGCTTGAAAAATTAACTGCTCCAGAAGAAACCGATTCAGAAGAAAAAATTAATTTAGCTGATATTGCTGACAACTCTCCAATTTCAGTCCAATTAGGCTATGGTTTGATAGGAATGGTTGATGAAGAAAGTGGTGGTCCTCTAGTCAACAGGATCACTGGTATAAGAAGGCAAGTATCAAAAGACCTTGGTTTTATAATACCGGCAGTAAGAGTTAAAGATGATTTAACTCTTCCCGCTAACCAATATAGAATTAGAGTAGGTCAAACTATTGTGGGTGAAGATACACTTTATCCGGATAGAAAACTAGCTATACCTGGTGATGCAAGTAAAGTAAAAATTTCTGGTATTGAAGTTATTGACCCATCATTTGGTATGGAGGCAATTTGGATAGAAAGCCATAAACAAGCTGAAGCAGAGACCAACGGATATATGGTGGTTGAACCAGAATCAGTTCTTGCAACACATTTTAGTCGAATTCTTTTTAGAAATGCTGGCAAACTTATTGGGCAAGATGACGTACAGTCACTATTAGACAATTTGTCAGAAAGTGCACCACAATTAGTTCAATCAGTGATACCCAAAATTGTTCCACTACACAGCCTTACAGGGGTTATGCGCCTTTTACTAGATGAAAGAGTCCCCATTAGTGACCTAAGACAGGTTCTTGAAACATTATCAGGTATGAATTTAACAAGCATGAGTATACATGACATGGCAGAGGCTTTAAGACCAGATTTAGCAGGGTTACTTATACAAAGATTAGCTCCCCTGAATGAGCCATTGCCAGTAATAACGTTTTCATCTGGGTTAGAGCATATGCTCATAAACATGGCTCGACAAAGTGGTGAGGAGGGGCTGGTTTTAGACAATACCTTGGCTCAAAAATTAATCACTTCTCTTGTTCAGGCTAATGAGAAAATTGGAGCAGAGGGCAAACAAGCAGCACTTGTGGTTTCACCTGCTATAAGAAGGCAAATATCATCAATTGTAAGACAGCACATTGAAGATATTGTTGTAATGGGTTTTACCGAACTGCCTGATAATAGAAAAATTAATATAATAGCCTCTATTGGCGAAGATATTGATAAAGAATAATGGAGGATAAATTGACAACTACAACAGTTATAGCAAATGACACCTCATCTGCAATGGATGATATTATTTCACAATTGGGTGAAGATGCTGTTATACTTTCTACTAATCATAAAGATGGGAAAGTGCATATGACAGCGACCACTGAAAATGCATCAAAGACTCCAAGGAGGATGAAACCAAGTCAGCAATTCTCAAAAATATTTGAAAGTAGGATGCTAAACGATCAATTTTTAACAAAAGAAAAACCTTTGGAACTTGATAATGCGTTTAATGAGACTGGAGCCAGCACTGCTCAATTATCAGCATTAAGAAATGAAATTCAAGATATAAGAAATATGCTCTCAGGTGTAGTTGTAACTGAACCTCAAAATTTGAATGATAATGTAGCTTCAACAACAGCATTAAAATTAAGACAATGTGGATTTAGTCCAAGTATCGTAAAGAAGCTTGAGAAAAGTTTTTTGGGTAAAGATTATGAGACTGGTCGTGTTTCTTTTTTAAGGTCATTAGCAAAAACACTTGTGCCGTCTGATATTGAAAATTTAAAAGAAAAACAAATTTTCTATATAATTGGTTCATCTGGAAGTGGCCGCACAACTTTATCTGCAAAACTTGCAGCTTTTTTAGCAGATAACAATAAATCAAATTCGATCATTTTATCTGAGATACAGAATGGTACTGGTTTGATGAGTGATAGTTTGAGGGGCTTTGCTAGACTACTAAATTTAAAAACTTCAATAGTAGAGAAAGACAAAGCTCCTAAAAACGAACTCGATTGTCAGAAAACAATTATTGATGTTTCATTAGATCTGTCTCATTCAATGGAAAGCATAAAGGCAGCAAGAAAAATATATGGCAGTAAAAATGTTTGTGTAATTTTGGCTGTGCCTGGTGGAAGTAGTAATAGATTGATTGAAACATTAAGTAACGCATGTGAAGATATTGAGCCAATAATAGCATTATCAAAATTAGATGAATGTGAAATAGGGCCTGAGGAATTTTCAAAATTAGCAGAATTAAACTCTAAAATAGGGATAATTACAGGGACTAATGATATCGTTAATTCATTAGCTTTATCAAGTGAAAATGTATTAACACAATATTTAAAAGAAAACTGTTAGATCAAAATAATTATAGATAGAGAAGATAATTCAATGGCAATAGCATTAGCAATAGCAAGTGGAAAAGGTGGAGTAGGCAAGACAACTGTTTCAGTCAATTTAGCTTTAGCATTAGCACAAGCTGGTAAAAGAGTAGTCTTGCTAGATGCAGATTTTGGAATGGCAAATTCTCACGTCCTTTTAGGTATCAATCCGAAGCTAAATATTGCAAATTACTTGAGTGGTTCTTCCACTGTAAAACAATTGGTTATTGATGCACCTAACGGATTAAAGTTTATAGCAGGAGGAACAGCGGTAAATGATATTTTGAACGCTCAAGAACAAGATAGATATAAGGTCATTAGAGGAATGGAAGATCTCTCAAATGATACAGATATTTTGGTTGTCGACTGTGCAGCTGGAGGTGCTGACAGTACATTAGATTTTGTTTCAGCGTCAGATCAAGTTTTAATTGTTTTAGAAGGCGAACCTACGAGTATGATGGATGCATATTCTCTAATCAAAATTTTAAATCAGGAAAAGGGTGTAAAGAAATTTTCAATTTTTATTAACAAGGCATCAAGTGAAATAGAAGCTAAGCAAAATTTCGCTGTTTTTTCGAATAACCTTGTGCATAAATTTCTTGATGCGCGCGTTTATTATGCAGGCTTTCTACCTATGTCAAAAGTTTTAAAACAAGCAGTTATTATGAAGAAACCTGTAATGATCCATAACCAAAAATCAAAAGAAGGTATTGCTTTTCAAAAGTTAGCTGGAGTAATGTTAAAAGCACCAAAGAANGATAAAAAAGGTATTTGTTTTTTTGAAGAGCAAATTTAAGTNNATATGGACATTAAATCCTATTCTGAAAGCACAANAGATATTAATTCTCTTATAGAGAAAAANATGGGGCTTGTNAGAAAAATNGCTTGGCATATGCATGGAAGAGTNAAGTCNGCTGTTGANATAGANGANNTAATTCANATCGGNATGTATGGCTTAGTAACTGCTGCTCAGAATTATGTTGTTAAAGAAGGGGTNTCATTTTCAAGNTATGCAAGTATTAGAATTAGAGGAGAAATAATTGACCATCTAAGACGAAATTCTAATCTATGCAGAACTACAATCCAAATGCAACAAAAATATAAATCTTCAGTTGAGACGCTCTCAAAGCAACTTCAAAGGGAACCCAATAATGATGAGATAGCTGTTGAATTGGGACTAAAAACAGAAGAACTTCATACTTGGGAGCAGGCTTTTGCAGCAAATACCCACCAGTCTCTAGATACAGTATATGATGAATTCTCTATTTGGTTCGCAACAAAAGAACAAAACCCAGAGGAAGAACTCACAGATACTGAATTAAGAGAAAATCTCGTTGAAGCCCTTAAAACCTTGCCTGAAAGGGAAGCTTTATTAATACAATTGTATTATGTTGAAGAGCTTAATGTATATGAAATTGCAGAGGTTTTAGATATAACAACTGGAAGAGTATCGCAGATCAAAAAAAATGCAATTTCTAGATTAAGAGAATACATAAAAAAAATTGATTAGCTTTTGTCATGCCTAAGATCCAAAAAGTGAGTACTATAAGTATTTCAGTATTTTCAGCAGACTTGAAACTTATTGGTTTTGAAAGTAGAAGGGAACTCCATCTTTCTTGTGGTTTGATAAATATTGCAAGAGGAAATTGCACAATTATAATGCGCCCTGATACAAATGAAGTAAATGGTGAAATTTTAATATCTTCCGAGAGACCAGTAATGAATGCTGATTTATCAGTTCCCCCAATTTTATTTGATCAAGTTCAAAATTCTCTCAAAAATAATGTTGGTCGACCATTACAGATAGTTCTACTTTTGGATAAATATCTTCATGTAGACAACCAGGGTATTTTATCTATTGATGATGATATAAAAGCAAATATTAAAGATATGTCATGGATTTTACCTGTTAGGTAATTAACCCATTATACTTCTTACCATTTCAACCTCAGTTTGAAGAAGTTTAGATGCACCACTAAATAATTGTTGTGCTTTTATCATGGTTGTTAACTCAGTTGTGACATCAGTATTAGAACTTTCAATGGAGCCTGCTTGAAACTTACCAAATCCATCTTCGTCACCACTTCCGATAAGAGGCACGCCACTTTTGTCAGTTTCTTTAAACCTGTTAGTGCCCAATTCTTTTAATTCTGATGGGTTTGCAAATCTTGCTAAAGCAAGTTGGCCTATTCGTCTGACTGTTTTCATGCCATAGGTTGCTTCTATAACACCTGATGGGAATACTTTTATATTAGAAACTAGTAAATCTTCACCTTTATCATTTTTTGTACTAAAAGGAATATTTATCGCAGAAAGATTTTTTGTAAGTCCATTCTCTGTCTGTATTTTCCCCAAATAAGGCAATCCATCTGAAGTAAGTAGGTTACCTTTAGCATCAAGGTTTATTGAACCATCTCTGGTATAATATGGTTTATTAATACCTGCAGGTGGGCCTAAAACAAACATACCATTTCCAATAACAGATAAATCTAAAGCACCATCAGTTTGTATCAATGCACCTTGGGAATGCATCCTTGAAGCCTTTGAAATATTGCTCCCCATTCCAGTTGCAGGAGTTATTCCATCAAGTGCAACACTATACTGGTCCTCAAATCTTCCAGCACTTCTTTTAAAGCCCGTCGTTTTAGCATTTGCCAGATTGTTGGAAACTAATGAAAGTTCATGTTGTGCTACATTAATGCCTGACCTAATAATTCCTAACATATAAATATTTCCTTGGATTAAAGATATTTCATATACCGATGCAAGAGATATGCCATCATAAATACTTGTAAAAATATCATCAGGTCTGTATTTATATTAATAATATTTAATTTTTTTTCATAATGATGACAAATAAAAATCAATCTACTGCATTAGTTCCAACACCAAAGCTTCATGCTCCTGCAGTTATTAAATCAACTCAAGTTGCAACAGTTAAACTTGTGGATGATAAAACTGTTTTAGAAGATAAAGAAGAAGTGAGAATGAAGTTACCTGATATTCTTGGTAGAGTTTTAGCATGTATTTGGATTGACCCAGAATTTTACCACTCTTTTGCAAATGACCCAAAAATTACTTTAGAGAAAAATGGAGTTTTCCTTCCACAAGACATTTACTTAGATTTTGAGAAGTCAAATTCCGATAGACCAAAGGTTGTTGTCTATGAAAAAAAGAAAGATTCTAAATTTAAATTAAGAGTAATGTACTTGCAGTTAGTAATGATGGCAGGAAGATAATGAAAAAAATAGCTTCTATACTTTTTTTTGTTGCGAGTTTATTTAATTTTTCACTTTACCATGCAAGTATTGCGGAAGAAATAAATAATGATGCAAATTTTATTAAGTTTCAAAAGGGAGTTGATGCTGTAAAAGAAAAAAATTATGAGATTGCTGCTGATATCTTTGAGGAGTTAGCTCTAGCTGGAGATATGGATGCCCAATTTAATTTTGCTATTCTTACAAGGAATGGGCTCGGTAGAGCTCAAAACTATAGTGTGGCTTTATATTGGACTTGGCTCTCCTTTGCTGGAGGTCTTGAAAAAGCTAATAAAGTTTTAGAAAAAATTCTTGAGCTTGTCCCAGATGAATCCCATCAAGATTTAAGAGAAAAGGTTTCATTATTTATTTTGGAGAGAATTAATTCAGGTGATAGAGAAGCGTTGATGCATATGGGTAAATATTATTTGGATATTCTTGCTGATGCTGATTATAATAAGTCTTATCTGTTTTATTCTATCGCTTCAGCTTTTAGTGAGTCGGGTGCGAAAGAAAAAAGAGATGAAATATTATTAGAGGTTGATAATGATAAAATTGTTGAGCTTCAAAGCCAAGCATCCTTAATGTTTGAAAAATTGAGAAAAGGTGAGAAAATTGAAATGTTGAAAGACTAGGAGGTTTTATGAAAATTAAAGTTCATTGGATTATTGATGGGGTTGCTGAAATTGAAGCAGACACTCCTGAAGAAGCTGAAAATAAGGTTGAAAATGAATTATCTAAGTTTATGGGTGAAAATAAAAGCCTATCAGATAGCTTAGGAGCAAGAGCTATACAAGGAAAAGCATATTTCCCAGGTTCAGATGATAATCCAGAAGAAATTATAGATAACGAATAATGTGTTTTTAGAAACCTTTTAAAAGTTCACCTATCGTATTCTCCAAGCCAACATTGTCTTGTTCAATACGATCAATTTCAGCTCTTAATTCTGCAATTCTCTCTTTTCTTCTTTCCATTACTTCCTTGATCTCTTCAACTAATTTCTCTAGTTTTTGTCCAAGATCTACTTCATCTTTATTTTCTTCTTCAGCCATTATCTATTCCATTATTTTATATTATGGCTCGACCACCAAGCCAATCAAGTGTGGATGCCTTGTATTCTTTAGGAGGTTGATTTACAAAATTTTTTGTAAATTTAACATCGTTATTCTCTTCAAAATTATCATCAGATGTACTTTTAGAATTAGTATTATTTCTTGAATTCTTCAAATCCTGATCAATTTTATTTAAAACACCTAATTGCATGTCATACAAAACGACAACTTATAAAAATTGTTAAATTCAAAAAGATTGTTGGCATGACATTTGCTGATTTATTTATAAAGTTAATAAATTTTATTTAGTAAATTTAATT
>NYVQ01000043.1 GCA_002684695.1 SAR116 cluster bacterium
ACTGAAGTAAAATTAGATAGCACTAACTTTGATGCAGCAAGATTTACTGGCTATGTTAAGTTGAATGCTGGAGGATCATTTTCCTTAACAACAGACGCTGGTTCAAATAACTCAACAATTTCTAGTACAACTGATATTTTTGAAAATAGCTTTATAGAAAAAAGTATGACACCAACTGGCGAGCAGATGACTCTAAAATTTGATGCATTTGAGGGTGCTGATGGAAATGGATCTTCGGTTGACGGTTCTATGGCTCTTGCTGCAGGTGGTGAGTACAAATTGACAATTCCTAATACTGGTTCAGGGACCTCTTTCTCATCAACAGTCAAAACTAAAGATTTAGAAAACATCACATCAAGTACTGTCGCCGCAGAAATAGCAAAAAAATTACGCTCTGATACACTCATTGCATCGGTATCAGGTAAAAGTTCAGTAAATGAATTACCTGAAGCAGGAGATAAGTTAGTTGTAAAATTTGCAGAGCAAAATTATACACTTACAATGCTTGATAATGGCCGTGATGCTGTTCCTGCGACTGCTACTTTAAGTGTAAGCAGCGCTGATACCGTTGCATCTGCAGGAAATCGAATTCACTTAATATTATCAGCTGGTATGGAACCGGAAATTGATTTGGATTATACTGTTCAGGCAGGTCAAACTAATATTTCAAGTATAGTTTCGGGACTTAACACTGCTCTAAATACTGCTGGTGCTTCTGATAAATACACATTTTCATTCAGAGGAACCAACTTGATTTTATCCAGAAATGATGGAGTTAATTTTCAACCATACAAGGGTGCAAATCAAACAACAAATATACTATTTTTTGATGGTGTAGATATTAGAACTGGCGCTGGTAGAGAGACTATTAATGGCGCAACAACAAATAAAACACTAATCACAACAGATGGGAAACTTTCTGTTGAGAGAGAAATAGAAATATCTGGCGGCGAAAAGGATAGGCTTAATGCTTATTTTGATGAAAATAAAAAGTTACAAATTTTTGCTGGTGGCAGTCTCTCTGCGCAACAAATACTAATTCCAGATGATAATTCTGTTTCAGGTAATACAAGTGCTGCCATTCGATTTGGAATAGATCGAGCAATAGGGACCTTAACAGGAAATGAGATTGCCGTTCCTGCAACAACATCAACAACAAATGTAAAAGTTGGTGATATACATTATACACTCACTATAAATCCTAGTAATGGTGGAAAAGTAACAGCTGAATTAAAAGATGGTAATAACATTGTCCCAACAAACATTCTAGATGACGCTACAGTAAACTGGATGAGTAATATCATTACATCAGATACAACAAGTGTTGCATCAGCTGTAGGTTCAGTTATTACTACAGACAGTGATCACGAATTTAATATTGGCGATAAAGTAAAATACTTTAAAGGAGGCACTGCACTTACTGGATTAACGCATAACACAGAGTATACAGTCGCGTCAGTTATAAAAAAATCCAGCTCTCAAGCCAATACAGTTGGCATCACACGAGCTGCGAGTGCCACAATAACAGCTGCTAACGCACACGAGTTTAAGGTTGGAGATTTAGTAAAATACGTTAAAGGTGGAACGAACAACCTTCAAAGTCTAGCAGATGGAACGGTTTATAAAATAAAAGAAGTTGTTGGTACTAATCAATTTAAACTTCAAACTGCGTCTGGGTCAGATTTTACTTACGGTGGAACTGGCGGAAGTTCTGCAGATGCATTCATCCGATTTGATGGCTTTTCGTTAAAAAGTTCCGCTGGTGCAGCCATTACTTACGGCGGTGGAAACGGCCACGCAGCTGATCAGTTTGTAAAATCTGAATATATACGAACAGCCAATACAGCTGGTCAAACGAACAATACTTCAGCAACAATTACAGTTGGTGAAGGTCATGGATTTAAGGCAGGAGACACAGTCAGATACATTCCAGCTGGGACTTATGTGCAAGGACTTTGGCCAAATACAGACTTTAAAGTAAAAGCTCTCATTGGTACGACTGGTATTTCTCTTCAGACAACCGCCGGAGGTGATATTGCCTATTTAGGAAATAACGGAAGCGCAAATGACATATTTGTGAAGGCTAACGGACGAATTGTAATTAAAACAGATCCTTACAGTGATAAAGAATATAAATTCAACCAGGATGCTAACGCTGAAGCTTTAGGGATTAAAGTATCTGATTACAGAGTTAATGTTGACAATGATAAATTAGTAATTGCATCGACTGAAGGAAAGGTTGTTTCTGCGGATACAACAGGAAGCAATACCAGCGTGAAAAGCTTAATTGGAAGCAATATTAATATTAAGAATGTTGGTAATGAAGATTTAATAATGATTGTCAATGGTGGTGGCGCAAGAAGTGTCGCAACAAGGTCAGACCCCCCTGCCCCAAATTATGAGGCAAAACCTTCAAACATTGATATTAAGATTGCAAACGCTGAGGGTAGTGTTATCGAATTTCTAGATGCAACCACGGGTCATTCAATCGCAACCAGAACACTAGACACTGTCGGTAGAGCTGAAGCAGCTGGTTATAAAGTTGTTGTTAAAGGTAAAGGCCAACTCAATGACAGTTTTAAAATATCAGACAATGCCGGTGGAACAGGTGACGCAAGAAACTTAGATGCCATGATAATGCTTCAAACTGAGGATGCAAATGGACCTAATTCAGGTGGTTTCAGAGAAGTTTTTGATACTATTGTGACAGGTGTAGGAGCGTCAGTATTATCAGGCGGTCTATCTTTAGAAGCAGCTGAAGCAACAAAAGAAGCAGCAATTGCGTCGGAACTAGAGTTTTCTGGTGTGAGTTTAGACACTGAAGCCGCACAACTTCTAGAGCAACAGCAAGCATTTCAAGCGTCTGCCAGAATTCTATCAACTGCTAAACAACTATTTCAAACATTACTAGACGTGGTGTAGGAGGAATAAATGCAAGTAAGTACAAAATTATTTAATCAACAATCAGTTAATCAGTTTGGAAAACTGACCAATGAAATTCAAGATCTTCAGGCGAAAGTTTCAACTGGAAAAAGTATTTTAAAGTCTTCAGATGATCCAGTTGCTGCAGTTGAATTATCTGCAGCAAAAGAGCAAAAAAATATTTTAGAAAGGTTCAGAAGAAATATTGACTCTGCCCAGAGAAGATTAGATTTATCCGATGGTTCCATGCAGCAAGCAATTAACGTTATGACAAGGATTTCAGAACTAGCTATACAAGCTGCAAACGATACAAATGGTGTTCCTGAGAGGATTGCAATCAGAACTGAAGTAGAGCAACTCGCAAATGTAATGCTTGAAATAGCAAATACTAAAGATGCTCAAGGACAAAGTTTATTTGCTGGATACCACACTAATACACAAGCTTTCATCAAAAACGTTGACGGAACATTTACCTATAATGGAGATCGAGGAAAACACACTCTCCAGATTTCTGAATCAATGAACGTTGCAACAAGCATTGATGGAGGCACAGCTTTTGAAACTGTCGATACAGGTTCTGGCAGAAAGAGTGTATTTGACATTATTACAAATATTGTGAACACGATAAATAATGCAGATGCCTTGTCTAGACAAGGATCGGCACGTGCAATGGCGTCAATAGATTTTAAAGTACCTAGAGATCCTCAAAATTGGTCTTTTGTTTTAACAGGTGGATTAGGTTCTTCAACTATAGACATAACAGTTTCTGATGGAAACTATGATGATACAGTTACTAAAATTAATGCGCTTACTTCAGTTACAGGCATAAAAGCAAGTTTAGACAATGATACAGGCAGAATAACTTTAACTGACAGCCAAAGTCGAACTATCAAAATTTCTAATATTGAAATTGAGGGAACTGACTTTGCAACTGGGGAGATAGATAGTTATATCGATTTTAATACACTTGAGGGATCAGGTGCAGTAGTTGGGTCTGCTAGAAGGTTGACTGATACAAATCAATTAATATCAAGTTCAGTTGAAGATGTAAAAAAAGCAACAGATCACCTTAGTTTACAAAGATCATTTTTGGGTGCCCAGCTCAATAAAGCTGAGTTACAGAAAGATGCGATTGACCAAAGGATCATGGCAACATCTGAAAGAGTTTCTGATTTAGGAGAAGCAGATTTAGCTGCAATCGTTACTCAAATTCAGAGTTTGTTGATTAACAGAGATGCAGCTCAACAAGCATACGCAAAAATAAGTCAAAACAGCCTGTTTGATTTCCTTAATTAGTAAAATTTAAAAAAGTATTAAACATTTTTTTATATTGACGTTTATTAATTATGAAGTGGTCAGCGCCCTTCAAAACATAAATAGTAACAATATGATGAAGGGATAGCCATGACTTCCATCAATAGTGATCAAATGTCCTCAATGGTTCTTGCGAGCCTGAACAAGTCAAATTCAGAAATGAAAATGGCAATGGAACGTTTGTCTACCGGTAAGAGAATTAATGCAGCAGGAGATGATGCAGCCGGACTTTCTATTTCATCAAAGTTACGTGCACAAGTTGATAGTTTAAATGCTGCAATTAAAAACTCATCTGATGCTTTAGCAATGGTAAGCACTATTGAGGGAGCCTTAGTTGAAACAACTTCAATTCTTCAAAGAATGAGAACTTTGGCTGTACAATCTTCCTCTGATACAAATACAGGAAATGATAGAACATACTTACAAGATGAGGTTAATCAGCTTATTACAGAAATTAATAGAATTTCAACAAATACTGAATTTAACTCAACTAAATTGCTTGATGGCACATTTACAGATAAAAATATACAAATTGGTACAGCATCTAATCAGGTTTTAAGGCTAGGCGTTGCGTCAACAGATTCCACAAAGCTAGGCGCCTATCAATTAGATACTATTGATGAAACTATTGCAAGAGCAGACAGTTTCTCTGCAGCTAATACAGCAGTGAATGCATTATTTGATGCAGATGCAGATTATACAATAAAAGGTAGTTTTGGAACTTTTACTGCCATGGTTGATGCAGGAGCAGATGCCAGAGACGTTGCATCCTCTTTTAATTTATTATCCGGAGATACAGGGGTAAGTGCAACAGCATTGAGTAAAGCAAATCTCTCAGTTAGTGCTGCAGGTACTTTTAGCTTTACATTACAGGGTAAAAGTACAACTACATCTCAAATTACAGCTACGGTTACATCTACTACAGATTTAACCGCGATTAAAGACGCTATAAATGCAGTATCAGGTTCGACAGGAATAACAGCAGCATTATCTTCAGATAAAGCTGGTATTAATATTACTCAATCAGAGGGATATGATATTCTTATAGGTGATGTAACTACCGGTTCTACAAATGCTGATTTAGTTGTCGCAGCTATGGACATGGACAATGTAAAAGACACAACAGATGTCACTGTCGATACGACAGCTACGATCACAACTGGAGCTGCTGCAACACTTGCTGCTACTGCTCATGGGTTTAGTGTTGGCGACGTGGTTACATATACTGCTGCAGGAACAGCACTTGCAGGATTAGCCTCTGGGACATCATATATAGTAGGGACAGTTGCAGATGCAAATTCATTTACGCTTTTGACAACGACAAGTGGCGCAGTAACTTATGGAAATAGCGGAAACGCCAATGGAGTTACAGGTGCGGGGGGAAATGCTTCAGATAAATTTACACGAATTGGTAGATCATTAGATGGAGATTCTACATCTGGAGACTCAACTGCTGTTGTTGGAGTAGTAAGATTATCTAGTCAAAATGCATACACAGTATCTCCAGGAAATGCTGCTAATATTTTTTCAACTGGAACTACTGAACTTACTGCATCACATAATACAATCAGTAACATTTCCTTGACTACAAAAGCAGGAGCCACTAAAGCGATGTCAATCATTGACGGAGCGTTACTAATGATCTCAGGCATAAGATCTGATATGGGTTCAGCTAACAATAGACTTGAATCAACAATTGATAACTTAAGTAATATTGCAGTTAATGCTCAAAAGTCCTTATCAACGGTTGAAGATGCAAACTTTGCAGAAGAAACAGCAAGANTAACTAAAGCNCANATNCTTNCAAAAGCTGCAACNTCAATGCTGGCNCAAGCTAATAAAGCCAAGGAAACAATGCTNGCTTTACTTCAATAAGAATTTAAAAAATATTNGGNGATTAATTGTCGTTTGACTTTAAAGAAATAGCATCGAAAATTGTAAAATCNTCAGTNGCAATATCTCTTAAAAAATCAATATTTTCTTCAGCATCAATTTTCCAGCCACTTGGAGATGGCTTGCTAAGGCCAGATCTAAGTGAATACATATAAGACTTAAACATTTTTATAATGTCTCTTTCTTCATAGACCCTATCTCTTTCACCGTCAAAAATTGAACCTAAAAGAGGTTTTCTATTTCTAGCTTTACCATTGTCAAAGTTAATTAGATTATAAACAAATCCATCCAGGTACATACTAGCATCTTCACCAGCTTCAACTTCAGCTAGTATCCTAATTATATCTTCAGCAATTGAAGCAATCTCAACAGCATTAACTTCTTCATACTTTGTTAATAAGGACTTTGCATATTTTCTGGCAACTAAATCTATGGGGATATCCTTAACGAGAAAGTCTCTAGCTGTAAGACCTATGCAAGCTGCGTAAACCCATTGTGGGCAATAAACAGCCATTTTACCTCCATTGCTAGATAATATACTTGATAACATAATATAACACTTCAACTAAAAATTATAGAATAAAGTGATATTGCAAATTATATGCCTAATTCATTGAACATTCAATAATAAATGACATTAAAAAAAATGATTAAAAATATACTAAATTTTAAGCAAATTTTTCATTTAAAACCCAATAATAACGACACAAAAAAAAATTGTTTAGAAATAAAAAAAAATAATAAAATCAATAACTTTTTACTAAAATAAAGCTAAACATTTTCACTATATGCCGTTCATTTATTTGTACGGAGGTGGTCAGCGAAAACCCTCTCCGCGTTAACTTTAACTAACTCGGAAAGGAGACAAGTAATGGTCTCAGTGAATACTAATATTGCGTCTGTAAACGCAAGAAATAACTTAGTGGGTAATAACGGAATGCAAGAAAAGGCATTTGAAAGACTTTCAAGCGGACAGCGAATTAATAGCGCAAGTGATGATGCTGCTGGTCTACAAATTGCAAATTCCATGACAGCCCAGATTAATGGTCTAAAAATGGCTGCTAAAAATGCGAGTGACGGTATTTCTCTTGTAAATACAGTTGACGGTGCATTGGCAGAATCTACAGAAATTCTTCAAAGAATGAGAGAATTAGCTGTTCAAGCAGTTTCTGATACAAACAGTGGTCAAGACCGTGTGTTTATCCAAGACGAAATCAACGCTCTTAATACAGAAATTAACAGAATTGCTTCAACTACACAGTTCAATGGAATGAACCTCCTCGATGGTACATTTACAAACATGGAACTTCAAGTTGGATCAGATATTGGACAAACTGTACAGTTTGGTGTTAACAATGTTGACAATGCTACTTTAGGGTCATTCCAGTTATCTTCTGTTGTAGAAGCTGGTGGAACTGCAGAATCTACTGCATCAAATGGTACAGTAACTTCAGGTGGACAAGCTACACATGCATCAGCTATTACAGCTTTGAATGCTAACTTTAATGCTGCTGCAGATTACACTCTCAAAGGCTTTTTTGGAACTAAAACAGCTAATGTTAATGCAGGTGCTAATGCCAGAGATGTTGCTGCTGCTTTTAATTTAGTTTCTGGAACAACTGGTGTCACAGCATCAGCAGTTTCAAGAGTATTAATAGATCGTATCGCAGGAGCAGACTCATACACTTTCACTCTTCAAGGTAAAAGTTCAACTGCTTCCACTGTTACTTTTACAATAGCTGATGCTAATGATCTTTCAGCTGCAAAAGACGCAATCAACGCAGTTTCAGGTTCTACTGGCATTATCGCTAGTATGAAAGAAGGTGACTTATCAAAAATTGAATTAGTCAACGACGAAGGCTATGACATCATTATCGGTGACGTGACTGCTAGTAGTACAAATACTGCAGTAACTGTTGATACTTCTGGTGTTGGTTCTGGTGAAGCTGCTGAATATACAGCAACAGCTCATGGTTTTGCAGTTGGCGATATACTTGAATATACTGCTACAGGTGCTGCTCAAACTAACTTAATAGGTGGAGACCATTACAGAGTTGGAACAGTTTCAGCTTCTAATAAATTTACTCTTACAAAGCTTGATGGCAGTGCTCATACTTACGGTGGTGCAGGACACGCAACTAACACATTCACTAAAGTACATGCAATTTCTGTAAAGGGTCAAACAGCTAGTAACACTACTGGTTTAGTTACTACAACAGCAACTACTACCTTAAATACAGATACTGACTCAGTTGGTTATGTTGGACAAGTCAGTCTAAATAGCCACAGAAACTTTACTGTAGAGTCAGGCAATGCTGCCAACCATTTTGCAACTGATACTTCAGCTCAAACTACTGACCAAAATACTGTTGGAAGTATTGACATGAAAACTGTTGAAGGAGCTGCAAGAGCGTTATCTATTATTGACTCAGCTTTACAGATGATTGATGGACAGCGTTCATCAATGGGTGCTCTGAACAACCGATTAGAAAGTACAGTTGATAACTTAAATAATATCACTGTTAAAACCGAGGCTTCTCTTTCCAGAATTATGGATGCAGATTTTGCCCAGGAAACAACTGAATTATCAAAATCACAAGTCTTAAGCCAGGCTGCGACTGCTATGTTAGCTCAAGCTAACCAACAGCCGCAGAACGTATTAAGACTACTTCAGGCAGGATAACAGGCCGCCATTGGATTTTGATTAACTAATGGTAGTGCATTCTACCTAATACGGAGCCCCAATCGAAAATTGACCTTCTCGATTGGGGTAAAACAATAACTCAAGACCTAGGTCTTGAAAAAAGGAGATAAATATGACCTCAATCAATAGTGACTTTATGTCACAATTGGCTTTAAGAAGCCTTGGAAAATCTTCCCAAATGATGACCCAAGCTATGGAGCGTTTATCAACAGGTAAGAGAATTAACTCTGCCGCTGATGATGCTGCTGGACTGGGTATCGCTACTAAATTAAAAGCACAAGTTTCAAGTTTAAATGCTGCTAGCAGAAACACTTCTGACGCGTTAGCATTAATTGGAACAATCGACGGTGCTTTGGAAGAATCTCAAGAAATTCTTTTAAGAATGCGTGAATTAGCTGTTCAGTCAGCTTCTGACAGTAACACAGGTACTGACAGAACTTTCATTCAGGATGAAATTAACCAGCTTACAGCTGAGTTAAACAGAATTTCTTCTGCGACTGAATTTAATAATGTGAAACTTCTTGACGGTACTTACAATGATAAGGCTATCCAGATAGGAACTGGTCCAAACCAAACTTTTAAGCTTGGCATTAATGCAACTGACGCTGCTACATTAGGCGCATACGAAATGCAAACAGTAACAGAAGCAAATGATCATGATGATCATCTTGCACTTGGTGCTGTAGCAGACGCAGCTGCTGCAACCACTGCCCTTAATGCTTTATTTGCTGCAGGAGCTGACTATGATGTGAAAGGTTCTTTTGGAACAAAGACAGCTAACGTTGACGCTGGCGCTGACGCAAGAGATGTTGCTAAGGCATTTAATCTTATTTCAGGAACAACTGGTGTTTCAGCAACTGTTGTGACTAGAGCAAAGATTGCAAGTGTTACTACAGCCGGTACTTTTTCTTTCACACTTCAAGGAAAGAGTACAAATGCATCAACTGTTAATGCTACAATAACAAGTACAAGTAACTTAACTGAATTAAAAGACGCTATTAACTCAGTATCAGGTTCAACAGGTATTACTGCAGCTCTAACAGAAGACTTATCTGGTATCAACATGGTCCAGAATGAAGGCTATGACATTGTCATTGGTGATCTTTCTATAACAGGTGGTACTGCGCATAGTGCTGTAAATGTTAAAACAGACATTTCTAGTGGAGTCAGTCCAGAATTTACTCAAAACGGTCATGGTTTTCAAACAGGTGACCTAGTTAAGTATACTGGAACTACTACTGCCGTGGATAATCTTGCTACTGGCATGGTATTTAAAGTTGTAGAAGCAGACGCTAACACCTTTCATTTACATGATATCAATGGAAATACATTTACTTACGGTGGTAACGGACACGCTACTGCCAACACTTTTGAAAAAGTGAATGTGATGAGTGTTAATACTGTAAGTAAGAATAACTCAACTGGTAAGTTAGAAGATGGGAAAATTACTGTACTTGGTTTTGCTGCAGCAAATGACTCTATGGCTATTGCCGGTCAGGTTTCACTGTCAAGCCACAAGGCTTTTACAGTAACTCCTAAAGATGGTGCTAACCACTTTAATGCATCAACAACAGCAGAGACAGCATCTTTAAAGCAAATTGGTGACGTTGACGTATCATCACAGTTAGGTGCTACAAACGCTCTATCAGTTATTGACGGTGCAATTGCGATGACTTCTGAAGTAAGATCAGAAATCGGTGCTGCTAATAACTGATAGAGCGTTTGTA
>NYVQ01000044.1 GCA_002684695.1 SAR116 cluster bacterium
TTTTGAGAAAAAATCAACTTCACCTAGTTATTTTACTCCTCCTATGACCTTAAATGAGATTAAGGAAGGTAAAATAAATTTTTTTAATTTTGATTTAGATGTTTTTATCCAACACCATGGTAATATTGATACATTAGGTTTTAAATTTAATAATCAATTTGCTTATAGTACTGATGTTGTAGAAATGCCTGAAAAAAACTTTAAATTATTAGAGGATCTAGATCTTTGGATTGTTGAAGGCTTAAGAGATGAACCGCATGAGGCACATGCTCATTTTGATCTAACCTTTAAATGGATTAAAAGAGTTAAACCAAAAAAATCAATTTTAACACATTTAGCTCATGTTGATTATGACCATGTTATGTCTATATGTCCTAAAGATGTATATCCAGGTTATGATGGAATGGAATTTGAAATATGATATTAAATTGTCATAATATATATTATGCGACATTATATAAAATAAAAGATATATGAAATATAACAAAATTACCCCTACAATTGGAGCAACAATAGAAGAAATAGATTTAAATAAAGATTTAAATAAAGCTATTTATGATAAAATATACAAAATACTATTAGAAAACTTAGTTATAATATTTAAAAAAACTAACATAACTCACGATAGTCATATAAAGTTTTCTAAACAATTTGGAGAATTAGATGAACCACATCATGTATATCCACATGTAAAGGATTATAAAAGAATTGTTTTATTAGAAAACGACATAAATAATCCCCCAGATACAAACAGTTGGCATACTGATTTAACATTTAAAATTAAGCAGCCATTTGCTTCAGTTCTTGTAGCAAAAGAAGTTCCAAGTGTTGGAGGTGATACATTGTGGTCTAGTTGTTATGCTGCTTACGACAGACTGCCTAATGATATGAAAAAATATCTAGAAAAAATTAAAGTTATTCATGACTTTGGTGATTTCAGGAATTCTCTCTCAAATAATGTTAGCAATGAAGAGGCAATTGAATTATTAAATCTAAATGTGCATAAATTTGGTCATAATATAAGACCATTAATTGGTACCCACCCTATTACCAATAAGAAATTTTTAAACTTTAATGAATCATTTTCATCTTATATTATAGGATTAACAATTAATGAGTCTAATTCATTAAAAACTTTCTTATCAAATCATATGAACAAACCAGAAGATCAAATGAGATGGAAATGGTCTAAAGGTGATATGGTTATGTGGGATAATAGAGTTACAATGCATTATGCAGTATCAGACTATATGCCTCATTATCGCTGTATGAATAGAATAACTATCGTAAATGATTTAAGAGATAATAACCAATAATAATATACAAGTTTTAAATAGAGCTTTTCGGATGCTAAAAATCATCGAAAAAGAGAAAAAAATGTGCAAATTAGTTTTATGGAATTAATACAAAATTTCCAAAATGTTTCTTTTTTAAAAACTCTTTTTGAGCCTCTACAATATTTGATAATTTAAATGATTTAGACATCAATGGTTTTATTCTGTTTTTTTCTATATATGAAACTAAATTATTAAATATTGGCTCTTCCCATGTAGTGCAACCAAACATTTTGATATCCTTTAAATATAAATCTCTTAAATCAAAGTTAACTATTGGGTTAGAAATAGCCCCAGAAGACACATATCTTCCACCTGGGGATAATACTTTAAAAAAATCAGTGAAATTTTTGCCTCCAACAACATCAACGACCAAACTGATAGTATTTTCATTTAAATGGTCTAACAGAAAATCATCTCTATTAATAACTTCATCTGCTCCAATTTTGATAGTTGATTCAAATTTTAATTTATTAACTATCGCAATAACTTTACAACCCCTTAGTTTAGCCAATTGAATTAGAGCTGACCCAACACCACCTGAAGCCCCTGTAATTAACACAGTATCATCTTTACAACACTCTGCTATATGAAGCATGTTTTCAGCTGTACCATATGAACATGGAATAGTTGCTAATTCAGCATCAGACCAATTTGAATTTATTGGAAAAACTTCAGATATAGGTACTTTTACATAGTCTGCAAATGCACCATCAAAGTTTGAAGCCATCCATATTTTTTGTCTAGATTTAAAACCGTTCACTCTCATGCATGATCGTATGATAACTCTTTTACCTATCAGTGAATTATTTTTACTATTACCAGACTTTATAATTTTTCCACAACAATCAGTGCCCTGAATTAACGGAAAATTGGTTGNNCCGTTCCANCCTGCATTATTTATACTANCCCCNTTCTCTANTTTTCTATTAAGTNGGCTNGTTCCANCTTTAATATTTGGAGAGTACCATCCCAGCCTAGTATTAATCTCTGTATTATTNATTCCAGCGGCTAAAACTTTTACTAATACTTCATTTTTACTAGGTATTGGTGTTTTTACTTTTTGATAAAGAAGTTTTTCGTAGCCACCATTACCTATGGTAACTACTGCATTCATATATTCAGGAATGTGCATGTCATTAGTCATTTAATTTAATTCTTATATTGAATTAATTTATATTAATAATTCCAAATACCCTTAGATTTCAATTCTTCCATAGCTAAAGTTATTCCTTTTCTAAGAATAGAAACAATATTATCAACGTCACTTTTATTTATNATTAATGGTGGTGATAATATACACATATTNATTGCTGGTCTNAGTAATAANCCAAGTTTTTGGCAATGTTTGTCAATAATCTCACCAACTTTCAAATCTAAGGTCAATGGATTTGAATCATCATAGTCTGCAACACANTCTATGCATGCCATCAACCCCTCACCTCTCACATCACCAACAATTGGCAAATCTAGTAAAGTCCTTAGCTTACTTTGAAAAATTGGGCCTATCTCTAGAACATTATTTAAAATTCCATTTTCCATTAACTCAATGTTTTTTAGNGCTACAGCACAGCCAATAGGATGACTTGAATATGTTAAACCATGACCAAACATTGCNTCTGAGTGATTGGAACTTCTCAAATTTTTAATTANGGAATTGGAAATAACAATACCTCCAAGAGGGAANTAACCAGATGTAACCCCTTTAGCAAAAGTNATAATATCAGGTACAATGCCGAAAACTTTCTCTGAAGCAAAAATATGTCCCATTCTACCAAAGCCTGTAACCACTTCATCTGCTATGAAAAGAATATTATTTCTTTTACAAATTTCTCTAACTCTTTTGAGATAGTTTTTTGGGGGAACAATAACCCCTCCAGAAGCTTGAATAGGCTCACCTATGAAAGCAGCAATATTTTTTGANTCTTGTNTATTTATAACTTCATTTAATTCGTCAATTAAACTATCTTCAAATGCTTCAATACTTTTACCTTCGAGTTTTCTGAAAGAATTAGGGCTTGATAATTTAATAATATTATCATTTTGGTAGTTCATCCAGTCNCTTGTTCTTGATTTACCATTAAGTGATGCAGATAAAAATGTGCTTCCATGATATCCATCCTCTCTGCATAAAATTAATTTTTTTTCTGGGGTNCCTAAAACGTTATAATAATAATGAACAAACCTCAAAGCACTTTCAACAGCAGTTGAACCGCCAGTAGTAAAAAAAACATTACTCAAATCTCCTGGAGCGTAGTCAGATATTACTTTTGAGAGCTTTGCAGATGGTTCATTTGACGTATACCAAGGAGAATTATATGATAATTCCATTGCTTGCTTAAACATTACTTGAGCAATTTCTTCATTTCTATGNCCTATATTGGAACACCACATTCCAGCTGGTCCATCTATTAACTTATTACCTTCAGCATCNTCAATATAAATACCATGGCCATTTGAAACAATTTCTCTATATTCATCTCCAATAGAACTAGCGTATGGCCATGGTTGAATTAAGTGTTTCTTTATATTTTCTTGAAGAATATCATTNGGAATGTTTTTCATAAAATCTCTTTTTTTAAATTATTTTATTAAGTTACTATANAAATCTTCTCTTCTNTCTCTAAATAGACCCCATTCCGTTCGTTTCAATTGTATGGCATCAATGTTAAAACTATAAGATGAAAATCCTTCATTATCTTTACCCAAATCTTTAACTATATCTCCAGTTTCATTAATAATCAAAGAATGACCATAAAATTCCATTTCAANATTATTATTAAGCTCANATCCAATTCTGTTACTTGCAACAACTCCAACAACATTAGAGGCTGCATGCCCTCTCATGACAGTTTGCCAATGGTCTTTTGAATTAATATTAGGGTCTTGAGGTTCNCTTCCAATTGCAGTTGGATAAAAGAGAATGTCCGCTCCGTCCAACGCCATAGATCGAGCACATTCAGGAAACCATTGATCCCAACAAATACCAACGCCAATTTTACAAATGCCAACATCCCAAACTTTAAATCCNCTATTCCCAGGCGTAAAATAATATTTCTCTTCATAGCCAGGGTTTTGAGGAATATGACTTTTTCTATANTTTCCAAGTATTGATCCCTTAGAATCAATNATTGCAACACTATTATAATATGAATTTTGATCTTTTTCGAAAAAGCTTATNGGCAGNANGATGTTNTATTTTGAAGCNATTTTACTAAATTTNTTNAGCAGATCATTATTTTCGAATGGTTGTGCTAATCGAAAAAATTTAGGATCTTGTGTTGAACAAAAATAAGGGGTTGCAAATAATTCTTGTAACAAAAAAATATTAACATTTTCCGCAGCTGCATTTGAAATGAGCTTTTCTGCTTTGTTAAAATTTTCTTCTTGGTCCCATGTGCATTTCATTTGAGAACATGCAACTTTAATCTCAACCATTCTCAAAGCCTTTAAGAGTATTGACTGTATTTACACCAATTTCTTTAATTGAATACCCCCCTTCCATTACAAAAAGAGATGGCAATTTAAGTTTAGATAATTTTTTTCCAATATTAATAAAATTTTCACTTTTTAACTTAAAAAAGCTTATTGGATCATTCTCGAATGCATCTACTCCAAGAGAAACTATTAAAAAGTCAGGTTTAAAATTTGAAATTTTTGTAATGCAGTCATCTAATGCACTTGACCAAGCATCATAACTAGTGCCTGGCAACATAGGATAGTTTGCATTGTATCCCTCACCTTCCCCAATCCCTNTTTCATCAGAATGACCTAAAAAATGAGGGAAGGNATGCATTGGGTCACCATGAAGAGATGCATAATAAACATCAGCCCTGTCNTAAAAAATTGCCTGAGTTCCATTACCATGATGAAAATCAATATCTAAAATAAAAACCTTTTTAGCACCTTCATCTTTCATTCGTTGAGCCGCTATTGCTGCATTATTAAAAAAGCAATATCCACCATACTGNTTTTTTGATGCATGGTGGCCAGGAGGTCTACATAATGCAAATACACTAGAAACTTTTTNATTAATAATAATATTAGCAGCGCTTACTGCAACCTTAACAGATTCATATGCTGCCTCTATTGAACCTTTTGAAATTGATGTTTCTCCAGCTAAACAGTAATAACCTAATTTTCCTTCAATGAAGGAGGGTATTTTATTAGAGTTCATAGATTTACTCGGCCAAACAGTTGGAATTGCTTCTCCTTTAAATCCNTCNTTTTCCCATTCATCCCATGCAGTATCTAAAAATTCTACATAATCNTCATCATGAATTTTGTTTATTATCTTGAAATNAATATCTTGAGGNTTCTCAATTGCNCCTAGTTTTGTTTTATTAATTTCATCAATTATAAAATCTATTCTCTCAGGCCTTTCAAATGGTTTAACTAATTCACCACCATAAAGTTCAGTTTTAGCATTTCTAAGTTTATGTTTCTCGGAGTAGATTGTTTTCATAATAATTCATTCAATAGGTGTATTTTTAATTTTATATTCATGATTACCAATTAAAAAAATTGAAGATATTATTAATAATGTACATACTAATTTTACAAGTGTAAATGTTTCTCCAAATATAATAAATCCCCATAAAAACCCAGCAGGCATAACTAAATAAGAGCCTAAATTAATAAAAACTGCTCCTCGAATTTTAAGTATGTAAAAAAATAGAGATATTTCAATAAAGGTTACAAATGTTAATAACCAAAAACTAGGTAAACTAATCCAATAGATATATTCAGAAAAATTTGCATCAAATAAAANATTAAAAATTATCAATAAAACTAATGAAGCAAAACATTCACCAAAAGCNACTTGAAATGTATTAAGTTCGTTGGGCCAATATTTTTCCATAAAAATNGCATCAAAAGAATAAGACAAAGGAACTATTAANGCCAACAAAGCCCAANAGTTTACNGATTTATTTGTATCACCTAATATGATTATACTAATGCCAACAAGCCCGAAGAATGTTCCTAATATTAATCTTACATTNACGTCTAGAAGTCTAAAAATCCAAACAATAATAAGTGTGAATACTGGGACACTAGACACAATCAATACTAAAATTCCAGAATCCATTTTTGGAGCAACTAAAAACTCTACATAAAGAGGAACAACATAAGCAAAAATTCCTGCAACAGTAAAAAAAATTGATTTTCTGAATGTAAATTTAAATAGTTGATTNTTAAAATTTAAGACAAAATAAAATAAGATTGTTAAAACCACTAATAATGGGACAAGAATTGAAAGAGGATTTTTATCAGCATCAACTAATTTAACTAGCGAAAAATGAAGAGCCCATAGAGCAGACAAAACGAATAAAAGCAAAGTGCTTTTATAATTTTTCATTAAAATCATNTTTAATCTATAATTTGAGTTATTTCCCTTTTAAATGGGACTTTTTCTTTATCAATGACTTTATCAAAATTAAATGCATAATTGTATCCAGCATATGTTGCCCAGGCAATGGGTGCTGGTGCATTTGCATCTCCAATTATATCAATAGATTTTAGATATTTATGATTTTCAATATCTTTATCCAATATGGAAGTAAAAAGACTATTAAGAGGATATCTACTTGTTACAAGCAATAAGTTTTTAGTTTCTAATTTTTCAATATTTCCAGTGTATTTACATGATAATTCCACATTATCACTATTCACTTTTGAAATCGATTTATTACAGATTATTTGCACACCTAATTCAATTAATCGTTTTTGAATAAATGGTTGGTCAAGTGTATTCAATGACCATTCAGATACNGANCTGGCTGGTGTAACAAAAATTACTTCATTACCATTTTTAACTAATTTTTCTGCNAANACNCTCCCCATATAATAATGATCATCATCAAAAATTACAAATTTTCCATTGATTTTAACATTATTTANTAAATCATCCGGAGTAAAAATATTCATTGCTTTGTCAATTTGAATTGGGTGCAAATTAACCCTTCCAACACCATCACTTTTCCACTTAGAACCAGTAGCAATACATATATGTTCAAAATCAAACTCTAAAATATCTTTTTTAGTTATTTCACTTTCTAAATAAATATTAACATTCTTTAGTTTGTTTATTTGATTTATTCTATAATCAGCAACCCTTCCCCAAGCGCTTAAACCAGGTAAATTTCTCTCATATGACACTCTNCCACCTAAAAAAGAACATTTTTCAGCTAACGTTACCTCATANCCCCTTTTTGCTAAAACTCTTGTTGCCTCAAGACCAGCTGGGCCAGAACCAACTATTAAAATTGAGGAGCTATCACCTTNAATTTGAAAGTTTTCAGGATGCCAGCCTTTACGCCACTCTTCCATAAATGAAGGGTTTTGAGTGCANCTTGAAATTGACATAGTCATGTCTCCAGTTACACAGATATTACACCCTATACATTCTCTAATATCATCTATTAAACCATCACGAATTTTATTTGGCAAAAAGGGATCAGCGATGGAAGGTCTTGCAGCACCAATAAAATCTAAATTACCAGATTTAATTTGTTTAACCATCAAGTCTGGAGATGTGAATCTTCCAACTCCAACAATTGGTTTATCAGTTAATAATTTTATACCATTAATTAAATCTTGTTGAGCGCCTTCCTCAACAAACCTTGATGTTCCGGAGCAATCTTCCCAAGCTCCNTGAGCTAAATCCCAAATATCTGGTAAAGATGAATGCATNTCAATNCATTCTCTTATTTCATTATTTGTTAAACTATATTTATCACCTAATTCTTGAAGAGATAATCTAATGGAAACAGCCATCTTATCCCCTACCGCATCTTTTACTTCTTGTGTTAACTCTTTCATAAGTCTACTTCTATTTTCAAGAGAACCACCATATTCATCAGTTCTCTGATTAGTAGACCTAGACAAAAAATGCTGAATAGCACCAAATCCATGAGCTCCATAGAGGCAAATAACATCAAATCCNGCAATTTTTGATCTTATTGCGGCATCTCTAAACCATTTCCTTAAATTTTTAATGTCTTCTTTATCCATTTGACGTGCATTAACTGGATCCGAAGTAAATGTNAAAATAGGGCCTGCCGTTGCTGCCATTGGAATTTCTTTTGTGTATAAGTTAGGACCATTTATGCCTGGGTAAGTAAGTTCAATGCCTGCNAATGTATCAAACTCATGAATTTTATCAGCCATTTTTGCAACTANTTTAATATCTCTATCATCCCATAGTCTTAACTCAATATATGGAGTAATTTCACTTGAATGATGTAATTCTACCTGCTCAGTAAANACAACTCCCCAACCACCTTCACTTTTTATTTTTCTCATTTCTGCAACAGCAGAAGGGTCACGATANCCACCACCATTACAGTGTGGAACCTGGTAAAATCTATTCTTAGATATGACTGGACCAATTTTAACAGGTTCAAATAAAATCTTGTACCTGCTATCTGTGTTGAAAATTTTGTTATTAGTATTCATGAATAAAATTTAATTTTTAAAAAAAGATTTAGCAAAATCAACAAATTCTCTTGTAAGTGAAGACATANAATCAATATCAGCTAATGCAAGACCTAGTTCTAAGGAATCATTATAGTCTTTAAGTGGAATTTGGGCAATTTTTAAACCATCTACTGACTGAGAAATTCCCAATTGTAAATTTGCTAGAGAATAACCAAATTCATGCGCCACTAGAGATCTTAANACACTTATTTGAGAAGTGCGCTCACTAATNAATGGCTTTATATTAAGTTTTTCAAAAATACTCAAAAAATATTCTCTACTTAAAGGCAAATCCAATAGTATTAATGGTTCTTCTTTTATTTGATTTAAATCTATCTCTCTCTCTTTTGCTAATTTATGATTAACNGATAATAAAACATGAGGAGGAACATTTCTTAAAGGAATNAAGAAAATATTTTTAGGTAAACTTAAATTGTAAGTTATTGCTAAATCAANTTTACCATTAATTATACAATCTATCAAATCAACCTGATTACCCTCTAATTGAGTAACATTAACNCTATCATTAATTTCTCTATATTTTTTTCTTAAGGTTGGTGCAATAACAGGAGCTAATGTAGTTAAGCAACCTAAATTAATATTACCAACATTATTTTTAGTTAAATTATTNGCAATATTATATAAGTCATTGGATTGATTGATAATATTTTTTGACGCTAGCGCAAATTTTTCTCCTGCATTAGTCAATTCTAATCCAGAAGCATGCTTTCTAATGAATAATTTAATTGAAAACTCTTTTTCTAATTGAGATATAGCAGAAGATATAGATGGAGAAGAAATATTAATTTTTTTTGAGGCTATTGCAATACTCTTCGTTTCCGATACAGCCAAAAAGTATTCTAGTTGTTTTAAAGTAAATCTCACAATTAATTAATATTTTATCCAAACTGTTTTCANGCCAGTNTANTTATCAAAAGCGTGTAGAGATAGATCATTTCCCGTCCCAGANTGCTTAAAACCNCCAAATGGTGTCATTGGACTAAANGCATCAACTGTATTAACTGANACTGTACCAGCATGTAATTTATCAGAAACTNTNTGAGCCTGGCTTATGTCATCTGTCCAAATTGANGCAGCTAATGCATANTTTGAGTCATGAGCTATNTTCAATGCTTCTTCCTCTGTTTTAAANGGNATCAAAGAAAGAACAGGTCCAAAAACTTCATCNGTTGATATTTCTTTAAAACCAGTATTATCTCTAAAAATTGTTGGTGGCACAAAAGTTCCNACATTACTAACTTCTGNTTCAATTTCACCTTCGAATACTAATTCAGTCTCANTTTTTGCCTTNTTAATNAATTCTTTAACTTTAGTNGAATGCTCTTCTGAGACCAAACATCCAATNTTTGATTTTGGGTCNAATGGNTCNCCAGTTGACCAATTTTTTGCTTCTTTTACTAATAATTCAGNAAATTCTTGTATAATATTTTCATGAACTAAAATTCTACTATTAGCACTACATACTTCACCTTGATTAAAAAACCCACCATTAGCTGCCATTTGTGCTGCTGTATCAAGTTTTTTACTTTTATCAAAAATGATATTTGGGCTCTTACCGCCACATTCTGTCCAAATTAATTTCATATTTGATTGACCAGAATATTTAAAAAATAGTTTTCCAACATCTGTTGAACCAGTAAAAGAGACACAATCTATGTCATGATGTAAACCAATAGCTCTTCCAGCTGTTTCACCATATCCAGGAACAACATTTAATACACCTTCGGGAATACCTGCTTCTATTGCTAATTCAGCAAATTTGAGGGCGCTTAAAGGAGATTGCTCTGCAGGTTTTAGGACCACAGAGTTACCAGACGCAAGAGCTGGAGCACATTTCCACATTGCCATATCTAGAGGGTAATTCCAAGGCACAACCGCTCCAATAACTCCAAGAGGAACTCGTCTTATCATGGCCAAATTATTTTTTTCTGTTGGAGCTATCTCATCCATTATTTTATCAACGGCTTCAGCATTCCATCTTAAAAGATCTGCAGCTCCTGGAACATCATAGGTCATGGCATCAGAAACAGTTTTACCCATATCCATAGAATCTAATAATGCAAGTTCTTCTAAATTTTCTGAAATTAAATCAGATAATTTGATTAGAATTTTTTTTCTGTCTGACGGAGACATACTAGACCAATAACCTTTATCAAAAGCTTTTCTTCCTGATTTTACAGCATTATCGACATCTATTTCATTACAGGATGCAACTTTAGTTAATGTCTTACCATTTGATGGGTTAATACAATCAAAAGTTTCTTCAGAAATAGAGTTAACAAATTTACCATCAATAAAAGCTTGGTTTTTAAATGTTATTTTAGAGCTTAACTCTAGCCATTTACTCTTTGAATAATCAACCATGATGATATACCCTTAAAAAATTTTAATTACTCTGCAGCTTGCTTCATATTATTTTCATACCACTTTTGAATAGCAGGGTCACCATTATTTATTTTACTGGGTTTGTAAACATTATCTGAAAGATTAGCTGATTTTTGCACAAATTCTAAAGTTGCATCCCAATCAAAATTTCTATACACGGCTCCACTTTGAGCAAAAGGTGCTGATTGAGCAAACAGTTGAAAAGTTAATCTATGACCACCATAATCAGAATTAAGCAAATCCCTTGCGTAAGCTAAAAGTTTTCTTCTATCCTCTGATTTCCATGTATCGTTTATAGTATAGAATTTTTCCATCCATTTACTTGTTTCAGGGTTTTTAAATGTTGCAGCATTAGGAGTAACACAAATTTGACCACCGCATAACTCTCTAGCAATGTGCATCATATCATTAAGCTGGTTTAAGGCTGTACATCTACCAGTATATAAAAGAGACTGATTAGGCATGAGAAGACCTGCGGGTGACTTTTCAGCTAAAGCAATACTTGATGTTAGATGTGCATTAATATTCTCTCGCCAAGTAGCAATACGAGCTAATTTTTCTTGAACAGCAGGTTGTTTTTCTAAACCTGTTTGCCTTACATTAAAAAGAGCAGCTCCTATCATCATGTCAGCAAGTTTTAATGTCCTTTGAACATATGCAAATGCCGAATATCTATGAAGTGTACTTCTAATAAAGGCTGCAGCTTTTGTATGACGATAGAAAAGAACATTTTCCCATGGAATAAGCACATTATCAAATATAACTAATGCATCAACTTCATCAAATTTATTGGCTAATGGATAATCCATTTGATCGGCTCGAGGACAAGAACCACTGGCACCAGCAAAACCACTCCTACAAATAAATTTTAGATTAGACGAATTTAAATCACAAATAAAACCTACAGCATATTCAGATAATTTTGCATCTCCCCAATTAGCTATTGTTGGTTTAGTAAATGCTTGATTAGCGTATGCGGCAGCAGTTTCGTACTTAGCACCTCTTACTATTATACCTTTGTCAGTTTCTTTAACCACATGAAGAAGCATATCAGGATCTTGATCTTGAGGAGCAAGAGATCTATCTCCTTTAGGGTCAGTATTAGCAGACACATGGAATGGATCTTCTTTTAATACTTTATAAATGTGATTTGAAATATTTTTAGAAAATTGAGGATCAACTTCGTTGAGCACGTCTTGACCATCGTAAAGCGACCACATTTCACCAACTGTCTCATCACCCACTCTTGTAACAACACCACCAACTTCTTCCATAATGGTGTCTGTAGCTCTTCTTTTTGCCCACCAGTCTTCTTGTGTAAAAGGCAAAGAGTTACCAATAGCATTAACATCCTCATCATTTTCAACAGTCATTACATCTTTAAATTTTGCGTCATGCTGCATATCATATATTTTAGCCCTTATATCAATTATTGGCTTAAACATAGGATGTTTTGTAATATCCTTAACTTTTTCTCCATTCATGTAAACATCCCTGTTTGCACGAATACTATCAATATATTCAGAACCTTTTCTAATCATAATATCCTCCGCATCTTTTATATATTACAAAATCATATTTTATTTGATTATTTTAATTATTTTCATTGGTTAGGAAATATTAAATCAACATTTTTTTAGAGTTTAATAGGCCTATTATTTCTATCAAATAACCAAGAAATAGATTTTTCGTATGCAAGTGATGCTTTGAAAACAGAATTGTCATCATAAGGGTTACCAACAATTTGCATTCCAGTTGGGATGTTGTTTGAGGCAAAACCGGTAGGTACTGACATTACAGGCAGTCTAGACATCATGTTAAATGGAGTAGTCAGCCACATAGTTTCATCTCCATCTGGTTTTGTTTCTCTCTTAATTCCGTTAAACTCAAACTCTAGATTTGGATAACCGTGATTTGCAGGAATGCCAGTAACTGCGTTAGTTGGGCACAGAAAAATGTCATATTTCTCTAAAATTGGACCAAATTTTGAAAAGACATCCCATGCAACAATATTGCAATTTATAAAATCAGATAAACTTCTCTCTTTGCTATGATCTAAATATTTTTTTGTGTAAGATGATAAAAATTCTTCTTTCCCTTTTACTTCCTCTCTTAAGCTAGTGCCCCATAAAGAGTTTAAATAAACTTCTGTTGCGTCTAAAATTTTATTTGATAAACCTAAGTTTACTTTTTCTACAACTGCCCCTAGATCTGTAAATATATTAATTGCGTTATTAAGATTTTGAAGAACGTCGTCTTCTATTTCAAATCCACAAAGATTATCACTCCAAGCAATTTTAACACCTTTTAAATCTAAATTGTAATCAAATGGTATTACTTTATGTAAACTAGCAATATCTTGATTATGGATACCGGAAGTAAGACTTTGCATTAATATAACATCTTCTACACTTCTCGCCATTGGGCCTGAATGGCTGTAATAATCTAAATTCATATATGGAACCTCTGGATTTCTTCCGTAAGGTGGTTTGTAACCTATAATCCCACATGCAGATGCTGGTATTCTAATTGATCCACCAATATCAGATCCAGTAGCAATTGTTGCTGAACCTGTTGCAAGCGCAACACCAGAACCACCTGAAGACCCGCCAGGTGTGAATTTTTCATTCCATGGATTTTTTGTAATTCCATGTAAGTCAGACCAAGTTGTGCCAAGCAAACAAAACTCTGGGGTTGTAGTTTTAAAAATTGGAATAGACCCACCATTCAGAAGTCTAGAAACATAAACATCAGTATAGTCATCTTTCCTGTTTTTATAAATTTTAGAACCGCTAGTCCTATACGTTCCCTTTAAAGCAAATTCATCTTTAACAGCTAAAGGAATGCCCTCTAAAGTTCTGGGGCTAGCATTACCTATGCCTAGATATATTTCTTCAGAAATTTTTGCATTTTTTATAGCACTTTCTTCTAAAAATTCAGTAATGAAATTAAACTTTTCATTTGATCTATGTGCGTTTACTATGCTTGCTTTAATAACCTCAACAGGTGAAATATCTTTTGCTTTGTAAGCTTTAATAAGTTCAACACTATTCCAATATAAAAAATCATTTACCATGTATTTGTGTCCCTATAAAAAAACCCATTGAAAATTCAATGGGTTTTAAATAAAAGTAAAATAGATTACTGCATAGTTTTTGTCCAAACCTTATCAATAAGACTTTGTGCTTTTTTATTGCAAGCTTTACCAAAGACAACAGGTATTCCATCAGGAACTTGAATATTTGTAGCATTCTTCATGTCTTCAGTTAGATAATTTACAGACTCAGGAATAGCATTAGCATAAGCTGCAAAGTTTGAAAGCATTGCCATATTCTCAGGGTGCATTAAGAAATTCATAAATGCTTTTGCATTTTCAATATTTTTTGCACCTTTTGGAACAACTAAGCTATCAAACCATCCAACAACACCTTCCTTTGGATAAGCGTAAGTTAAATCATCAACGCCTTCCCATTTTCCAACTTGACTGTATCCATCCCAATGAGCATGCATAATAACCTCACCACTTTTTAAACGATCATTAATGCCTTCTGAAGAATAAACAGCAACACATTTTTTTTGTTCTACTAATAAATCCATTACTGCTTGCATTTCATTAGGGTCTTCTGAGCAAAAACTAGAACCTAATGCTAAATGAGCCATGTTAACAACTTCTTCTGGTGATTTAAAAACAGCTAATTTACCACAAACGTCTGACGAAGGTTTGAAAAATTCCATCATAGAGGAACCATTTCCTTTGTAAGTATCTGCTCTATAGGCAAAAGATGCAGATCCCATTTGGTATGGTGTTGAATAATCTTGGTTTGAGTCAAAAGATGGCCCNTGAAATTGTTTNGCCACATATTTGTAGTTAGTCATTTCTTTTATGCCAGATACTTTTTCTAANAAACCTTCTTTTATCATAATCTCAACAAAATGCTGTGAAGGCACNGCAAGGTCATATCCACTTGACCCCCCACTAGCTTGCAATTTTGCTAATAAGGTTTCATTTGAATCGTATGTATCTACAATTACCTGAATACCAGTTTCAGATTCAAATTTTTTAATTAATTCATCTGGAGTATAATCAGCCCAGTTATATAAATTTAATTTTCCTGCTGCAAAAGCATTTATCGAAAATAAACTCATTATTAGACCGAATAAAAACATTTTTAATATGTTCAATTTCATTTTTTTTCCTCTAAAGTAAATAGTTTAGTTTTGTATTAACGAACTAGCACATNAATAATTATTGCTATAATAATAAATAATNTTAATAATAGTTTTCAAAAAATTACAAGTTAACAATCAAAATTTTTGATTTTAATGTTTCTTACTAAAAATCCAATANCCACTTACTAAAATAATTGAAAAGGATAGAAGGAGTGTGGATATGGCATTAACTTCAGGTGTTACCCCCATTTTAATCATGCTGTAAATATAGACAGGAAGTGTAGTTGATCCTCCTCCAGCAACCATAAGAGTAATTATAAAATCATCTATTGATATAACAAATGCTAGCATAAACCCAGATATGATGCCTGGCATTAATAAAGGAAGTGTTATATATCTAAAAGTCGACTTTCTATCAGAGTATAAATCTCTCGCAGCNACCTCTAATGTTGGATCCATAGCTTCTAAAGATGCTTTAATTGGCATGTAAGCAAAAGGTATACAAAATACAGTATGCGCAATNATTACGTTTATTAAACCTAAATTTATTCCTATAAATGCAAAGAAAATTAGAGTTGCAACTGCTGTTACAATTTCCGGCACCATCAATGGTAAAGTTACTAAACCATTTGAAAATTCTCTACTTTTAAAAGACCCTCCCCTAACAATTACAAGGGCTGTAATTGTAGCAATAGCAGTAGCACAAGGCGCAGCAACAAAAGCAACATATAAAGAATTTAGTGCNGCTTGTTGCATATCATCATTTGTTAATAACTTTTCATACCAACGAAAAGAAAANCCTGTCCATATCATAGCAAATTTACTAGAATTAAAGCTATATATTACAAGGATTACAATAGGTANATACAGGAACCCAAAAAATATAAATGTCCATGTCAAAAAACCTGGNAAATCCCANACTCTTGAAAATTTTTTTCTTTTTAANAAAATACTAACTAAATTTTTCATGTTTTTTATTTACTNTGGCATTAAAATACAAAATNGATACAATTANAGCTAATAAAACCATAGCTATAGCNGCACCAAACGGCCAGTTTCTTGCGTATGCAAATTGAAATTGAATTAATGAACCAAGAAGGAGTTTTTTTCCTCCACCCAAAAGATCTGGAGCAATAAAAGCACCTAAGCTTGGNACAAAAACTAAAATGCTTCCACCAATTATTCCTGGAAGGGTAAGTGGTAAAATAATTTTTGAAA
This sequence comes from SAR116 cluster bacterium, assembly GCA_002684695.1. GTDB lineage: Bacteria > Pseudomonadota > Alphaproteobacteria > Puniceispirillales. The sequence continues at coordinate 16,608 of NYVQ01000044.1, forward strand.
TTAGATGTATTCTACTAGAGTATAAATCTGATGCAGCTTCAATGAGCCTTACATCAAGTTTTTCCATTGAAGAATANATTGGTAAAACCATTAATGGAATATAAGAGTAAACNAAACCAATNAGTATAGCTAAATTTGTATACATCAAATTTAAACTATCATCATCATCNAAAACACCAATAAAAGTAAANCTNTTTTCAATAACACCATCTTTCCCNAGAATGATAATCCAAGCGAATGTTCTTATTAATAAATTGGTCCAAAACGGAATTGTNACAAGAAAGATTAAAAGATTTTTAACATTATCCTTTTGTCTTGAGATATAATATGCAACTGGAAANCCTAATATTAANGATATAAGAGTTGCTGCCAAAGCTAATAAAAAGGATCTTCCAATTATAATTAGATAAGCTGGATTAAATTCCATTTCGTCGAATAGATTAGTATCAAACAAAATTTGTCTATATCCACTCAAGTCAAACTTTAGATGAATNCCACCATATGAATTAGANTCCATAACAGAAACAAANGCCATTACNAACAAAGGGCCAACCATAAAAATACCCATTACCANCCATAGTGGCAAAAGACCAAAAAAGTTATTTTTTGATTTATTTTCGCCTTGTATATTCATGAATTAATTATTTGAGAAAAACTTTTAGGAAATTCAATATCAATATTATCGCCTTTATGAAAAGTTTTAACTTTATCTATTGGTAGTGTAGCATTGATTATATGATCATTTGAAACAATTTGGATGTGAGCAGCATTACCAAGATAAGTAAATTCCTGTATTTTTGATAGAGAATTTCCCTTTGATTTGCTAAATTTAACCCTTTCAGGTCTAATAAAAATGGTCAGTTCATCATCCTTTTTGAATATTAAAGGAATATCTAATTTGATTTCCTGACCAGTTTTCAATTTACATAAACCATCTTTTCCGTTCCTTATGCATTTTCCCGGTAACAAATTTGCCTCTCCAATAAAATTGGCAACAAACTGATTTCTTGGTTTCTCATAAATCACTTCTGGTTCACCTATTTGCTGAATTTGACCTTCATTAATTACAGCAATCCTATCTGACATAGTTAAAGCTTCCTCTTGATCATGTGTAACAAAAACGAATGTAATACCAGTCTCTTGTTGCAAGTTTTTTAATTCAAATCGCATTGCCTGACGTAATTTCAAATCAAGAGCAGAAAGGGGTTCATCGAGTAATAAAACTTTTGGTTCAGGTGCTAAAGCGCGTGCAAGTGCAATTCTTTGTTGTTGTCCACCAGATAGTTGATTGGGTTTTCTGTTTATAAAATCTTGCATTTGAACGAGTTCAAGAACATCTTTTGTCCTTTTTTGGACAAATGAGTTGCTTTTATTTAATCTTCTCAATCCAAATGCTATATTTTCGAAAACATCTAAATGCGGAAATAGTGCATACTGCTGAAAAACTGTGTTAACGGGACGTTTATTTGGAGGCAAAGATATAAGCTCTTCATTAAATAGGTTAATTTTCCCCTCTGTTATATCTTCAAAACCTGCGATTAATCTTAATAAGGTAGTTTTTCCACACCCAGAAGGACCAAGTAATGTAAAAAACTCATTATCATAAATGGTTAAATTTGCATTATCTAAAGCTTTAACAGAATTGCTACCTGTACCATAAACTTTGGTAACTTCCTGAACATCAATTGCACTGATCTTCGAACTGACCATCCTAAAAAAACCATAGGGTTGAATTTAAATTTAAATTAAATAATAAATATTTGTTTTATCATTTTTAGCAAGATATTTATGGTTGAATAATCACATTATGTAATTATTTTCATTTTTTAAAAGTTTTCGACAATAATAAAGAACATCATCTAATCAAATAGGTTCAGATATCATCTTATTGATATCATTAATAATTTTTCGGCCTTCGTTTTATTTTTTCATAGCTTCGGCTCTTAAATTTGATACTGCATTAGCATGTGCATCAAACCCTTCATATTCAGCAAATATTTTTGCAAATGGTGCCAACTTATTATAACCAATCTGATTAATTTTACCTATAGAAGTAGACTTCAAAAAATCATGAACACCAAGAGGAGACATTGTTTTTGACCATGAGCTTGTTGGTATCACATTATTAGGTCCAAGTGTAAAATTAGCTATGCTCATAGGTGCAAATTCACCCAACATTATTTCACCTGCATTTTGGATCTTATTTAAATATTTTTCTGGTTCAGCAGAATGAACTTGTAAGTGCTCTGGAGCGTATAAATTTATAAAATCTATTGCCTCACTTATATTGTCTACTATTATTATGCCACCTCTTGGGCCACATAAAACTTTTGTTGCATATTCAATTCTTTCATTACTCATTTCTTGTAAACAATTTGGAATAAAAGAAATTGCATCATTAGCAACAGTTTCTGAGTCAGTTATTAAGAAAGCTGAGCTGTCAGGTCCATGCTCTGCCTCTATAAGCAAATCTAACCCGGCTACTTTACCATTAGAAGTTGTATCAGCTAAAACAATTGCTTCACTTGGTCCAGCAGGAGTCCCAGTATCAATAAAATTAGATAATTTATTTTTTGCAGCAGCGACCCATGGACTTCCAGGACCAACTATTTTCATGCATTTAGGTATTGTTTCAGTTCCAAATGCAGCAGCAGCAACAGCTTGAGCACCTCCAATTTTATACACATCTCTAATGCCAGCAATTGAAGCGGCAACTAAAGTAGCACAATCTATTGAACCATCAACTTCAGGCGGGGTAAAAATAACTGGTTTTCTGACACCTGCAACAACAGCTGGTATAGAGGTCATCATTGCAACGCTGGGAAATGANCCCTTNCCNCTTGGGACATATAAAGCTACAGTNTCTATTGGTTCTATTTTCTCACCAGCATAAACNCCTGGATGCATTTCAATCATCCATTCCATTTTNGGCATTTGCTCTTTATGAAATTTTTTTACATTATTAGAACAAAACTCCAGTGTATTTTTCATATCCTGATCTATTAGATCATNTGCTAATGAAATTTCACTCTCAGTAACTTTNAAATTTTTTATTGGTTTATCAACTTTATCTAATGTTAAAGAATATTNTACTAAAGCATNATTTTTATTNATTTTTACATTATNNATTATNTTTTCNACAATTTCATAGTATTCAGATAAATCACTTTCTGCTCTCTTACAAAGATTATTGACTTCATCCTTACTAAGATTTGAATATTTATAAATATTTATGTTATTCATTTGCTATCCTTAAACTAAAATTAAATGCTCGAGATAAACCCGCCATCTACGNAAAAAATTTGACCGGTTATATATGAAGAGGCATTACTTGCTAAAAATATTATTACACCATCTAAATCTTCCATATTGCCAAATCTTTTCATTGGTATTTTATTAAGCATAGATTCTTGCCAATTTGGATCCTTATAAAAAATTTCTGTTAAATCAGTCCTAAAGTATCCAGGTGCTATTGCGTTTACTCTAATATTCAAAGATGCCCATTCTGCACTTAATGCCTTTGTCATTCCTAAAATNCCTGCTTTAGANGAGGTGTATGCAACAGCAGTTGGAATTCCAATAGATGAACTCAAAGATCCAAGGTTAATAATACTTCCATGTTTTCGTTTANCTTTTAATTGTTTAGCAAAACACTGACTTATAAAAAAAGCACCCTTTAAATTAGTATCTAAAATTTTATTCCATAATTCTTCATCAACATCTACGGATGATCTTACTTCTTCAGTTCCTGCATTGTTTANAAGGATATCTGGATATAGATTTAACTTTTCAAGNTTAGAAAAGAAGTTTTTAATTTCCTCAACATTTTGTATATCNAAAATAAAANAATGNCATTCTCTATCTAGNAANAAAATTTCNGATTTTACTCTTTCAAGTTCTTTTTTTGAACGAGNAGTNAAGATAATNTCACAACCAGCCTTGGCCAAAGCAAGNGATAAACTTTTTCCAATTCCTCTNCCAGAACCNGTTATTAAAGCNANTTTANCTTTTAAATTAAAAAGACTATGCATTGAATTGAAAATTAAATTTCAGGTGGGCAATTTTCATTTTCTGAAACCTCTTTGATAATTTTTGTATCATTTTTGATATAGATACAAATAAGATTATTGTTATCCAGGTATGAAGTACTTAAATTTATTTTATCTTCATAATTAATAAAATTGCTATTAATGTCGATAAATCTTGCACCAATAATTCTATTATCTAAATTATTTGAAGAACATGATGATAAAAAAACAATTATGGTAAAAAAATTTAGATGTTTATATTTTTTTGATATATTTTTAAAGTTTAAAGATTTCATAAAAAATTAAAGGCTTATTATGTCAAATTTTAATCCTAGAATGTTACAATTTGTTATTTTGTCAATTGTTTCTGTATATTCGTTATCATCGGTTGGCAATGATCTTGATGGATTTAATCGGTTAATTTTTAAATTTAACGATTTTATTTCACCTGATGAGAAGGTCCAAAATACTGATAAAGTCAAATTAATTGGAATATCTACTTTAAATAATTCCATGATCCTTTTAGAAGTTAACGGATCTGTATTTGAAATCAATATTAATGAAGAAAAAAAAGGTTATAAGTTAATAGAAGTTGACGGATCAAATGCAATTATTAAAAAAAATAAAAAAAAATATGATCTTAAATTGGGAGCAGCTACAATAACAATAACTGTAGATATTCCTGTTTTTAAATCAAATCTTAAACCCAAGGACATTCAAGGTTCCATGGTAAATAATGCAGTTATATTAGAAGAAAACAAAAAATATCAAAAAGGATTAATTGAAAAAATTGATAAAGTAAACTTTAACGAATTTGAGAAAAAAATTGTTAATGAGTTGGCAAAAGATATTGGAAGATCAACTACTGGGAGGTTGGGTGTAAAAATACCATCAAAAATTGTTGGTCAAAATGTAACCCAATTTGGTCTCAAAAAAAATGATGTGATACTAACAATAAATAATATTCCTATTGGTAATGTTAGTGGTATATATAATCTATATAAAGATGAAACGATTAAAACCTATTTTGTAGAAATTAAAAGAATGAATAAATTAATAATGATAGAATGGTATAAATAAATGAGAAATTTATTATCTAAATTTGTTGTTGCATCATTTTTAATTTTATTTAATGCCAATTATGCAATTTCAGAGATAGCATTTAGTTTTGATAAAGTAAATTTGATATCAGTAATGAATATGCTTTCATCTGAAATTAATAGAAACATAGCTATCGAGGAAGATATTGATGAAAAAATATCTTTGATAATTAATCACCCTGTTGATGAAAAGAAAATAATAACAACACTAGAAAACTCATTGAAACTAAAAAATATCATTCTTTTAGAAAAAGAAAATGGTGATTTGCTCATCAAGAAAAATCAAAATGTTATCGTAGATGCACCCCTATCTAAAAAAGGCCTTTCAGGATTTCAGATTTTCATAGTTAATTTAAAGAATATTGACCCAAATTCTATGGTTCCTTTCTTAATACAATTTTTTCCTGAAACAAATAAAATCAAACCTTCTCCAAATGGTAAAAGTCTAACTTTTATCGGAAACAAAAGCGATTATAAGAGATTGATGAGTTTAGTTCAAAAGTTTGATGCAAAACCTATTAAAAAAGGAATGCAAATTAATTTGAAAAATACTGATTCAGAAGAAATGACTTCTATTGTAAAATCTTTAATTGATAGTGGAAGTTGGCTAATTAATCCTGACAATGATGTTTCAATTGTAAACTTAGATAAATTAAATTCTCTTTACGTATCCGCACCTCAGAATTCCTTAAAACAACTTGAAAGATTCATTAAAGACTTAGACAAAACCGAAACCGTTTTGAACGATAAAAAATCCATTTCAACAATTGATGAAAATTTAACTAATACTGTTCCGGTCTCAACTTATGAAAATGATATTGGATTTGATGTAATTACTCTAAAACACTCTGACGCTAGTGAAATTGAAGATACAATAAC
>NYVQ01000045.1 GCA_002684695.1 SAR116 cluster bacterium
GAATAAATATTCATAGAATATAGCTACTTTTAAAATAATTTTTATGAATTTCTAAAGCATTACGATCAGTTAAGCTAGAAATTTTATCAGTGATTACTCTTGCTAACTCAATATCATTATTAGGAGTAAAAAAACTTTTATCTTGTAAGGCATTTAACTTCTCAAGTTCATTGGGCTTATCAAAAAACAAATCAAACAGTTCAGCAATAACTTGTTTCCCAAGTTTTTTTGAGTTTTCTACTTTTGGGTGACGCCACATTTTTTTGAGCAAAAAATTTCTAATTATTTTTAATTGAATAAGTGTTTCTTTACTAAAAGAAACTAATATTTCTGAATTTAATCTAACACTATCAACATTATGAATATCAAATTTATTTAAATTATTTTTTGTATTAATAATTATATCGTTAACTAAAATTGAAACTAATTTTCTAACAAATTCATGTGTTAGAATTTGAAATGTAATATTTTTCGAGTTTAAAATAATATCTTTAAGAATTTCATTAATTATTGGCAAATCTTCAATTTGATTAATTTTCAAAATACCTGCATTTAAACCATCATCAAAATCATGTGTTAAGTATGCGATGTCATCAGCTACTGCTGCAACTTGTCCTTCTAATGAAGTATTTAAATTTAATGAAAATTTAAATTTTGAATCTATTTTGGCAATATAAGCTCTTGGTTCTAAAATTTTACCATTATGCTTAATTATACCCTCAATAGTTTCCCAAGATAAGTTTAAACCATTAAAGTTATGGTATCTCTTTTCTAAATCACAAATAATCCTCAATGCTTGTTCATTATGATCAAAGCCACCAAAATTAAGCATTTTAATATTTAAGATTTCTTCCCCAGCATGCCCAAATGGTGGGTGACCCAAATCATGTGACAAAGCTATTGCTTCTGTTAAATCTTCATTAAGATTAAGAGCAAATGCAATTGACCTTGAAATTTGTGAAACTTCTAAAGTATGGGTAAGACGTGTTCTATAGTAATCGCCCTGTTCATTTAAAAAAACTTGCGTTTTGTGCTTTAATCTTCTGAAAGCTGATGAATGCAAAATTCTATCTCTATCTCTTTGAAAACAAGTTCTTACATCTGTTTCATTTTCATTTTTCATTCTTCCTTTGGAACTTTTAGAAAAAGTAGCATAAATTGCCAGCGATCGATTATCTGAATTATTCATTTGATCAAAATATTATTAATGGTAAAATTATATCATTATATATATACTTTACATTGATTAAATTAATAATGATATTATGAATACTAAAATTGCTGAAAATACTAAACAATTCTCTTTAACCAAAAATGCCGCTATACGTATTAAATTTTTATTAGATCAGGAAGAAAAAAACTGTTTTTTTAGATTGCGTGTAAACGGTGGTGGATGCTCTGGGTTTCAATATGATTTTAGTTTTGATAAGAAAAAAAATAATGATGATATTATTTTTAAATATAATGAAACTGAAATTTTAATTGATGAAATGTCTTTATCTTTTCTAGAGGGAAGTTCACTGGAATATATTGATGATCTATCAGGATCTTTTTTCCAAGTTACTAATCCAAATGCATCTTCCAGTTGTGGATGCGGCACTTCATTTTCTATTTGATGAAATTTGCAAGTTGGAATATTAACTCAATTAATCTGAGGAAGGAAACCGTACTTAATTGGATTATCGAAAATAATATTGACGTCTTGGGATTACAAGAAATTAAATGTGAAAATGAAAAATTTCCAACTAAATTTTTCCATGAAAATGGCTATTTTGTTGAAGTTATTGGCCAAAAAAGCTATAATGGTGTTGCCATTATTTCTAAACAACCTGTTCAATTAAGTAATTCTTGTCTTCCAAGTTTAAAAGAAGAAGAACCTCAAGCGCGCTATATCGAAGTAGAAATTAGTAATTTTATCTATACGTCGATATATGTCCCAAATGGAAATCCAATTGATACTAATAAATTTTCTTATAAAAAAAAATGGTTGGATTGCCTTATAAAGCATTCGAATGATTTATTAAGTTTTGAGAAACCAGTAATTCTTGCTGGTGATTTTAACGTTATTCCTGAAACATTAGATTGTTGGGATGAGAAGGTATGGGAAAATGATGCACTGGCAATTCCAATTATAAGAAAACAATTTAGAACTATTAAACATCAAGGTTACTTTGATGCCTTTCGTCTATTAAATGGAAATAAGACAGAATGGAGTTTTTGGGACTATCAAAATGGATCTTGGAATAAAGATTATGGGATAAGAATTGATCATTTTCTAATAAATAGTTATGCAGCTGATATAATTAAAAATTGCACAATAGATAAAAAACCTAGAGGCAAAGAAAAACCAAGTGATCATACCCCAATTGTAATAGAGTTTTAGTTTTTTAATCTATTTATTGCATCTTGTATTTTAGATTTTTTATCGATATTGACATTTAATTTATTTTTGATCTCATCGATAACATCTTTAGGAGCACGATTTAGGAAATTTTCATTATTTAAATTTTTTTGAAACTTTTCTATTTCATTCTGAACTTTGTCGATTTCTTTATTCAATCTATTAATCTCATCTGAAATATTTATAGCTCCCTTAAGTGGAATTGCTATAGATAATTTGTCAACGACGCCAAGTGCTGATCCTTCTGGGAAAGCATCATCTGAAATACTAACTGCTGATAACTTCCCTAAATCAGTAATAACCTGTTTGTATTTCTGAATTATAAATATTTTCTCTTTATCAGAATTGTTTACAATCAACTCTAATTTAACTTTGTATGGAATATTAAGCTCAGATCTAATGACTCGAATTTCCGTCATTAGGGATATTACAAAACTAATTTCTTTATTAGCAACCGTTTCATTTTCAAGATCAGTATGTAATGGCCACTTGCTCTCAAGTTGTAATTTCTGAACTTTGAAATATTCTTTAGATATTGCTTCTGTTACAAAGGGCATAAAAGGATTAATGATTGAGAGACTATTAAATAATATCCAACTTGACACATTCTGAATTTCTAACTTCTCATCAGACAAAGAATTATCTAAAAGTGATGGCTTTATTAGTTCTAGATACCAGTCACAAAAATTATTCCAAAAAAATTTATAAATAGCATCTGCAGCATCATTAAACCTATAAACCTTTAGACTTCTTGTAACCTTTTCTAGTGTTTCATTAAACTGTGAGATGATCCATATGTTAATACTATTATGTAAATTATGAGGCTGGTAAACTTTATCGTGCAAACAATTATTAATTTCGAGAAATTTTGTTGCATTCCAGATTTTAGTTGAAAAATTACGATAGCCAGCAATTCGAGCTTCAGAAAGTTTAATATCTCTACCTTGAGCAGCTAATGCAGCAAGTGTAAACCTTAATGCGTCTGAGCCATATTTCTCAGATAAATCTAAAGGATCCATCACATTTCCTTTAGATTTAGACATTTTTTGACCTTTTTCATCACGGACTAATGCATGAATGTATATTTCATTAAAGGGCACTTTATTATCCATAAAATACATTCCCATCATCATCATTCTAGCTACCCAGAAGAAGATAATATCAAACCCTGTAACAAGTACTGATCCAGGATAATATTTATTAAGTTCTTTAGTTTGATCAGGCCATCCTAATGTTGAAAATGTCCATAATGCTGATGAAAACCAAGTGTCAAGAACATCATCATCCTGAATGAGGTTAACCTTCTTACCATAATATTTTTCAGCATCTATATAGGCTTTTTCTTCACTTATACTTACAAAATATTTTTTATCTGGCCCATACCAAACAGGTATTCTATGCCCCCACCAAAGTTGTCTTGAAATACACCATGGTTGAATATTATTCATCCACTCAAAGAAAGTGTTTTCCCAATTCTGGGGTATGAACTTCATCTTGCCTGATTTAACAGCTTTAATTGCAGGCTTGGCCAATTCTTTTGCATTAACATACCATTGATCCATGAGCCATGGTTCTATAATTTCCCCAGATCTATCACCGTATGGTAAAACATTTTCAATTTCTTCAATTTTTTCTATAAGGTTTTGATTTTCTAAATCCTCAATAATTTTCTTTCTAGCTTTAAACCTATCTAAGCCCTCATATCCTTTTGTAAACTCAGATTCAACAATAGAAGCATTTTCTTCAAATATATTAATAATTTCAAGGTTATGTTTTTTCCCCACGTCAAAGTCATTAAAATCATGGGCAGGAGTAATTTTTACAGCACCACTGCCTTTTTCTGGGTCAGAGTATTCATCAGCAATAACTGTAATTTCTCTTTTTGTTAAAGGCAGAATTACCTTTTCACCAATTAATTCTTTATAACGTTCATCATCAGGATGAACAGCTACAGCAGTATCTCCAAGCATTGTTTCAGGTCTTGTAGTAGCAACTACAATATATTCTTTCTTATTTTTAAGTGGGTATTTAATATACCAAATTTTTGATATTTTTGACTTATTTTCAACCTCTAAGTCTGAGATAGCAGTTAATAGTTTTGGGTCCCAATTTACTAAACGTTTGTCTTTATATATTAAACCATCATTATAAAGATTTACAAAAACTTTCCTAACCGCGATAGATAATCCTTCATCCATTGTAAATCGTTCACGTTTCCAATCTGGTGAGGCTCCAAGAGATCTTAGTTGCTTGGTTATCATGCCACCAGATTCTTTCTTCCATTCCCATACTTTGTTTATAAAGCCTTCTCTTCCCAGATCATTTCTTGAGATATTTTCTTTTGATAGGTTTCTTTCAACAACCATTTGAGTGGCTATTCCTGCGTGGTCCATTCCTGGTTGCCATAAAACATCAAAGCCAAGTTTTCTATGAAATCTAATGAGAATATCTTGTAAAGTAAATGTTAGAGCATGACCGATATGCAAATTACCAGTAACATTAGGAGGAGGCATCATTATAGTGTATGGCTTTGAAGTGCTATCAGGGTTAGCAGAAAATAGTCCTGATTTTTCCCAAATTAAATACCACTCTTTTTCCTTTGATTTATGATCAAATTGTTTATCTAGCATTGTATTTTCTTATAGATTAGTTTTTTTGAAGTAAAGATATTAGTTTTTTTGGACCATGTCTTTTATCTAATTTTTTTCCCTCTTTTAAAATTTCTGATTGAAGCTCGCCTAATGACATTTCATCATATTTTTTTTTCTTAGGTTCTAAAATTTTCTTATTTTTCAAGCTAACTTTTTTTGTTGCATTTTTTTTAGTAGAATTTTCACTTTTGATATTAAGCAAATGGTCTCTTAACAAAGGAGTTATAATAACTGGTATATTTTTTTCGAACCAAAGTTTAACTTGCTCTAAAATTATTTTTTTAATTTGATCTTTAATTACAAAGTTTATATTTTCAGTGATTTGAAAATTATTTTGTTCAGTAAGATCTTCATTTATTGTTACAACATTATCTAGATGTAAGAGAGTTGAAGAAGATTGATTTATTTCTTTCTCAATTAGTTGCCTAACATTCTTTAAATCATTTTTAGTAACAGTAGTTATTTTATCACTACTCATTATTTAATCCATTTACTTGGACTAATAACGTAGAAAGGTGATGGTAAAGGAGGTGCGATGATTTCAATTTCTTTATATTGAGGAGCGGAGGGTATCAGCCCAAGACTTTCTGTGTGCAGTTCTCCAATTTCAGCTAATAATTCATATGAAGATCTAATGTGGTCATTTTTAGCTCTCCACAAACTAATTTCTGAATTTAGAACATTAATTTCAGAGTCAAGAACATCTAAAGTCGTTTTAGCACCAAACTCATTTTCTTTAAGCGTTGCTTCAGCTGCAATTTTAGCTGCATTAAGTTCTTCCTCTACAGCATAAACTATAGAAAATTTTGAAGCGATATTATTTAATTTTAATTTAACGTTAAGCTTTGTCAGTTTAATTGTTTCATCTAAATTGAAATTTATAGCTTTTGCCAATGCAACAATCTCCCTATTCTTTGATGATGTAGCAGGAGTATAGAAAATTGGACTACTGAGAGACAAAGAAAACGTAACACCTTCTGTATCACCATTTCTAGTTGAATCTGAAATAGACCCTGATAGTGAGGTTGTAATATTCGGCATTACTGAAGACAATAAAGAATCGTATTGAGCTTTGTTTATTGATAAATTTAGTTTGGCTAAAGCAATTTTTAGAGAATGCTGTTCAGAACGTTTTAAAGCTTCCACCTCGTCTTTGGGAATATTTTCCACTTCTGATGGTATAACTAAATCACCAGGTGTTTCACCAATAAGCGATATATATTGTTCCATAGCATTTGTTAGAGTTAAGTTTGCTTCAATTAATTGTGAATTGGCTCTAGCTAATCTAGCCTCTGATTCTGCAAGCACTGTCTTATTTATAGCACCCACCTGATATCGCGCTTTATTAGCTTCAACTTGTTCTTTAACTCTTAAAAAATTTTTATCTCTTAATTCTTTTATTTTTTGCGATAAAAAAAGATTTAAATGAGAATTAATAATTTCCAAAATAATTTGCTGTTCCAAAGTCTTAATTTGGATAGATTTTTCTGATAGTCTTAAGTTATTAACTTTTTCAGATGACTTACCCACTCCTCCATCATAGAGTTTTTTTGATAGTGTAGCAGTTATACTATTACTAAAGCTATTATTATAATCACCACTATTGCCAGAATATGTTTCAGAAAAAGAACCTTTTAAGGTTCCTGTAATTTCTTTACCTGCTGTGGATTGATTAAGTTTTTCTTTAAGTGAAGCCCACTCTAAACTTGCACCTGACAAAGGATTAGAATTATTTAAACCTTTAGATATAGAAGCTTCGATTGATTGTGCATTTAAATGAAAGGTTATAAAATTAAGTGCTAATAAAAGAGAAATTATTCTAAAAATTGAATGATTTTGCATTTACACACCTAACTTTGATTTGTTTAAATTTAAAGATATTATATAAAATTTATTATTGTTAGTAAATTTATATTAAAATGAAAATTTAGGTTTATGTCTAAATATTGGTAATTTTCCTACTTGAGCATCAAATAATATGTCATTGCCTATTTCATTGTTAAGTTTAAAATATAATACAGCTTTACCAATATTTACGTTTTCAGGTTTTACTATTACAATTAATTTACCATTATTATTTAACTGATCAAAAAGTCCTTCTGGCTTTTCTTCGATTGCCCCCTCAATAAATATTACATCGAATGGCGCCTCTTTTGGGACGCCATTTTCCATAGGCCCATGAAGAGGAACGACATTGTCAAAACCAATCTCTGAGAGTGTTTCTATAGATTTTTCAAATAATTTTTTATCCTTTTCAATTGAAATAACAGCAGAACATAGTTGGGATAGTATTGCAGAGCCGTAACCCAAATTTGCTCCTATATGAAGAATGTTTTCATTACCCTTAAGATCTAATGACTGAAATAATCGTGCAAGAAACATAGGTTTCATCATAAATCTATTTTTTGATAAAGCTATGTCCTCATCATTATAGGAAATTTCTTTTAACTTATCAGGGACAAAATTTTCTCTCTTTACGTTGCCAAACGCATCAATAACTTTTAAATTTGTAACTTTGTTGGCTCTAATTTGGTTTTCAACCATATTTTTCCTTGCCAAGTCATAGTTCATTTTAATATCCCTTAATATTAAAGTTAATAAATACTTTTTATTATCTATAATTTGTTTTTATTTATAGGATCATATCCAGATCCTCCGAAAGGATGGCACCTTAAAATTCTCATGAAAGAAAAGTAAGCACCTTTTAATAATCCCTTTTCTTCAATTGACTGAATAGCATAGTTAGAACATGTAGGAACAAATCTACAATTTGAACCTATTAAAGGTGAAATAGAATACTGATAAAGCTTTATCAAAAATATTATAATTCTCTTAAAAACACTCATTACAAACAAATTCAAATAAATATTTAAACTTGTTAATCCCGAAATAACCTATAGTCAAGAAATTGATAAAGAGATGTTTACTTTTTCAATGAAAGGTTAAAATTTGAAAATTTATTTAAATTATTAATATTTAAATTTTCAACTTTGCCATTAAAGATTTGGTGTTTTGCATCAGCTATAGAGTAATAATATTGATTGTCTTTTAATTGAGGTGTTTCATTATTAGCATTGAAAGATGCCAAATTAAAAAATAAAGAAATAACTGAAAGCGGCTCCATAAAATCTCCTAATAACAATTAGTTAAAATGAGCAATTTTTATGCCATCAAAAAAAACTATACTAACAATATTCTTACTAAGTTATGTTCGCATTGAAACTTTTTGAAATCTAAAATGTTTTATAAATTCTGCAAATTAGTACAAAAAAAAGGGGGCCTTTCGGCACCCCATAGTTTATTTAGTTGTTTATATATTATTTATTATTTCCTCAACTAAACTCAGCTGCTTAACAAGCTGAAACTAAATGATAATAATTTTTGAATTATTATCAAATAAAAAATAAGAAAATTTAAAAAATGATATTGAATAATCAATTCTCTAATACAAAGAGTGATTAAATTTAATAAAAATTATTGAAATGCTAATTATCCGAGTAAATGCATATCTTATTGTTATCTAAGTCTCTAAAATAAGAATAGTATGTATTTCCATACCCATCTCTTAAACCAGGAAAACCCTCGTTTACAGCTCCTTTATTTAAAGCTGCAGCATGGCACTGATCGACTATTATATTTGATTTTGCTCGAAAGGCTAGCATGGTTCCATTTCCAAATGTGGCAGTTTCATTATTATAAGGTTTTGTGATATAAAATATTACTTTTTCTGGATTTTTGTTACTAGCATAACCAACATATTTATCATCAATTTCAACTTTAATAATATCAAGATGAGATAAAACCAAGTCATAAAAATTAGTTGATTCTTTTATATTGTTACTACCAAACATTACATATCCAATCATAAATTACCTCATAAAAACTTTTGTTTAGTGTTTGCTTTAATTTAATGCACCATGTTAGCTAAATAAAAATAGTTTAATTATTTGAATTAATTAAAATTAAATAATCTTGATTATATATTTACACTATCTGATAAAAAATATAAAAATGTCAATTAACTGGCCGGATGGCAGAGTGGCTCATGCTCTGGATTGCAAATCCAGCTACCTCGGTTCGATTCCGGGTCCGGCCTCCATTTAAATAAAATTTGTTGAAAATTTTAAATGAATTTCAAAAATATTTTAATTAATACAGCTCCCACTACTCATGATTTGGTTTTAATTGGTGGTGGACACGCACAAATATCAGTACTAAAAAAATTTGGGATGAAACCAATCCCAGGTCTAAAAATTTCACTGATTAATAAAAATCTCACTTCTTCTTATAGTGGAATGCTGCCGGGTTACATTGCTGGCACATATAATGAGGAAGACACTCAAATCAATCTTTTAAATTTATGCAAATTTGCTAATGCACGGCTAATAGTTGATGAGGTTACAGGATTGGATATTTTTGCAAAAGAAATTCATCTTAAAAACAGAGTACCTGTTTGCTATGACACACTCTCAATTAATACTGGGGGTGAACCAGATATAAAAAAAATTAAAGGGGCTGAAAAATACAGCATACCAATAAAACCAATATCCAATTTGATAGAAAACTTTCATAAGATTAAAAAAGAATTAAAAAAGATTGATAATGTTTCCATGACTATTATTGGAGGAGGTGCAGGTGGAGTTGAAATAGCTCTATCATTAAAAAAATTTTTAGATTTAGAGAATAAAAAGGAAAAAAATATTACTTTAGTATCTAGAACTGACAATTTAATTAAAAATAGTCCTAATTCAGTACATAAAAATGTCATGTCCCTTTTATATAAAAACAACATAAATGTTGTTTTAAGTGATGAGGTGGTAGAGTTTAAAAAAAATACCTTAATCACTAAAAATGGAAAAAGAATAAATTCCCAGTTTAATTTTTTAGTTACATCTATTTCAGCTCCTAAATGGCTTTCAGATACAAAATTAGAAATTACAGAAAATGGTTTTTTAAAAGTTAATCAGTACTTACAATCATCGAATAAAAATATTTTTTCAGCAGGAGATGTTTGCTCAGTAAAAAATTTTAACCTATCAAAAGCAGGCGTCTACGCAGTCAGACAAGGGCCAATACTATATAAAAACATACGATCTAAAATATTGAAATCTCAACTTGTTAGTTATAAACCTCAAAAATTCTTTTTATCACTTATTGGCGATGGTCAAAATGAAGCAGTAGCTACATGGGGTCCTTTATCATTTCGAAGCAAATGGGCTTGGAAGTTAAAAAGATATATAGATGAAAAGTTTATAAGAACATATAATGATTTAAAATTTATGAAAATGGAGAGTTTTAAACCACATCCTAATTTAATATCAAAAAATAATCTTACAGACCCTGCATTAGCTGAAATAAAATGTTTAGGGTGCGGTGCAAAAACACAATGGCAATCTCTAAACCAAGGCATTATCAGTGCAAAAGAGAGAAGAAAATTAGGAAAAAATGATCAGACTTTAAAAAATATTAATATAAACAGTGATGTATCTTTGATAAAAGTTCCAAATGGAAAAGATATAGTTCAATCTGTCGATTTAATATCTTCAATTGTAAATGATCCTTATACCTTATCAAGAATAGCTGCCCTTCATTCAATGTCTGATGTTCTAACATCTGGTGCTAAACCTGTTTCAGCAGAAGCAATATTTATTTTACCATCAGGTTTAAAAGATATTCAAACAAGATTAATTTCAGAACTTATAAGCGGTTGTAGTTATGAGTTTTTAAGGCACAAAATTCACTTAAATGGTGGGCACACGAGTGAGGGCCAAGAGCTTCAAGTGGGCTTCTGCATAAATGGAATTAGATCAAAAAATTTTAATTTCATAAAACCAAAAGTTGGTGATAAATTAATATTAACAAAACCAATTGGTGTAGGAATTATTTTAGCTGCTCATATGAGAGGAGTTGCTAGTCCTTTAGATTATGAAGAAGCACTTAATAGCATGCTAACTTCAAATCATTTTGCATCTAAAGTTTTTTTACAAAATAATATTACCTCAATTACTGATGTGACAGGATTTGGCTTGGCTAGGCATACACTTAATTTAACAAAACCTTTTGGTGCTAAAATTAACATAAAAGACACCCCAAAAATAAATGGCGCAAATAAATATTTAAATAATGGAATATATTCATCACTTGCAAAGTCTAATAAAGAAGAAATTAATTTCAATAAAAATATTAAAAATGAAAATAGTATAATATTCGATCCTCAAACAAGTGGGGGGTTACTTGCTGCAGTTGATAGAAAAAAAAGCAAAAAAGTTATCAGTGAATTAAAAGAAAATAATTGTTATGCAGCGATTATTGGTGAAGTTATTGAAAAAGAAGAATTTGAATTAAATTAAACAATAATGAATAAAATTAATTACGTTGATGATTGGAGAAATTTAGGCAATATTGAAATTATTGATGTAAGATCACCTGCAGAATTTGAAATTGACCATATACCAGGTTCTATCAATATACCTATTCTTAATAATAGAGAGAGACATGAAGTTGGGTTAATTTATAAACAAGTTAACCCTTTCAAGGCTAAAATTCTAGGTGCTTCACTTATATCTGAAAATATTTCAAAATTTTTAAAAATAAATTTCTCTAAGAAACCTGGCTCATGGCATCCACTAATTTATTGCTGGAGAGGTGGGCAAAGAAGTCGATCTTTGGCATTAATATTAAATGAAATTGGCTGGAGGGTCTCAGTTCTAAATGGAGGATACAAGACTTTTAGAAATAAAGTACTAGAAGAATTAAAAGTAATTGAAAGCTTTGATTTTAGAATAATTCAAGGACAAACAGGGTCTGCAAAAACTAAAATTCTGAAACACCTCAAAAAGTTAGATGCACAAATACTAGACTTAGAAGGCTTAGCTTGCCATAGAGGATCATTGTTAGGAAAAGAAAAAAATAAGAAACAACATAGCCAAAGATATTTTGAAACATTACTGCATCATAGTATTACAAAACTTGATAGTAATTATCCAGTATATTTAGAATCAGAAAGTAGTAAAATAGGCAATCTACATATACCCAATAAATTATGGGAAAAGTTTAATATGTCAGAAAGAATTTTATTGAGAGTTCCAATTAAAGAAAGAGTAAAATTTTTATTAAATGAATATGAACATTTAACTAAAAAAAATGATTTACTAGAACCATTCTTAAAGGGAATGACTGGCAGATACCCTAATAAAATGATTATTTACTGGAGAGAACTTGTCGCTAATAAAAATTGGGAACAGTTTGTGAAAGAGATTTTAGAAAATCATTATGATCCAAAATATAGTTTTTCTGAAATTAAACATAAAGATAAAATTAATTTTGAAATAGAAATCAAGAAACTTAATAAATTAAATCTTGATAAAACAAGTAAAAAAATATTAGATTATATAAATAGTTCTAATTAAGTTTATTGCATGAAAAATATAATAGTGTATAAACCAATTTATTCCCCAGTAGCTCAGCGGTAGAGCAAGCGACTGTTAATCGCTTGGCCGGCGGTTCGAATCCGTCCTGGGGAGCCATTCCTACCATCATATTAAATGTATCACATTGATTTATAGATCAAATATAACTAATTTTTGATATCATTAAAGGTCGGGTGCGTCATGTCTAGTAGGTTTAATAATTTGCGTCTGATTATTTAAGTTTTTGCAGTTATAACCAAGTCGTTCAAGTTTAAGGTTTTCACAGCTATTTGATTTGTGAACTTCATCAAAATAAGCACTGTGAAATGCATTATCTTTTTTGCTTCCATATATACCAAAGTGAAATGTGATCTTGTTTTCCCACTCTTCAATACCGGGCATTGTGGGCCACCATAGTGTTTTGCCTTGTCCTTGATTATTAACAACAAGCTCACCATTTAGCCAAAGTTTAATAAACTCATGATCAGGATTATTTTTATCAAAGTTTAAATGATATACAAAATCATACCATACATTTCTCTCAAACTTACTTGAAGGTAAAACTTTATAGATATCTTTCAATTTAGGGCAATACATTTTATCCTCGGTAAGCACATCTGCGGCACCACCTGCACACTCTTCGCTCCCACCTTCTACGAACTGAAAGCCATTTGCGCTTTGATGTTCTAAAAATAAGCCTTCTTCGTTATCAATCTTCAGTGACAACATGTTCTGATATTGCGATACATCACTGTGAAATTGTGTAATGATCATTTCGTTTCTATTTAAAGCCCAATTATCAAATTTTATGCTTACAGTGAACCAATGCTCGCCACCATTGAAAGCACTGTAGTGAGCTTCTACACGTTTTTGTTGTTCGCCCATTTTTCTTTGGCAATCATGTTCATATCTATTGAAACAACCTTTACTTGGTGCTTGCACAAAGAAAGCTGTCTTTCCATATCTGGTATTATCATCTACTATACTGAACAATTTAATATCATGTTCTTTTTCATAATCTAGCATTTGTTTCTTATTATGATTTCTAAACTTTTCAGTATCTTCGTTCTTAAAACCTTTTAATGTAGTATCCCCACTCCAATTTGAAATACCAAGATTTGTTTTAAAAAGATCAGCGTGTGCTAAATTTGTAAAAAATCCAATCCCTATGATAAGAACATAAATATGAAAACATTTTTCAAAACAACTCATTTTCTAAATCCTGTAAAATATTTGTTTTCTATAAAAGGATAATTTAGAAGCTTCTTATTTTTTTTAAATAATTTTTTAGAATAAAATTCTTTTAATCAATTTTATTTAATTAAATTTCAATTTATAATATGACTTCAAATCCTTCAAATTGAGGATGACCTAAATATAAGTCTCTATTTTCACCAGCATTTTTATGAGCGTTTCTAAATTCTTCTGATTTTGTCCAATTAATAAAAGAATTTTTTGAAGACCAAGTACTATGTGAAGCATACAAGGTATACTCTTCAAATTTTTCTCCTTTTATAAGATTAAACTTTTTAAATCCCTCTACCTTATCCAGAAATGTCTCACGATTCCTCCATAGGTTTTCAAAGTCTTTTTCATTTCCATTTTTAATTTTAAACCGATTCATTGCTATATACATATTTTCATTTTCTCCTGAAAAATTATTCTTTAAATAAAAACTCTAATATAGTACTAACATTGTACTATATAAAATAGTAAAATGGTTTATATATGAAAAGTTTTTTGAAACAAATTGATTTTGATTTTATAGAAATTAAAAATTTAAACTTTTCAGAAAATTTATTAATTTGGGCAATGCGAATTTGGCTTTATTCTTTTGATAAAAAAGTTAACCCCAATTCAAGGATAAAAATTGGGCTAAGTAAATTTAACTTAGATCCAATTTCTGAATCTCTAGATAAAATTATGAAATTAATAATTATTAATAATTCAATGCAATTTCATAAATTCCCTTCATGTTATCACTACCTAAGTCAAACTGAATATTATCTCTTAAGTATTTTATCAAATATACAAAATAGAAATGATACTATAGGCAAAAAAAAATTATCCAAACTATTAGCAAAAAGTGATATTTATGACGGATTTAGAGAATGTATTAATATTTCCTCACAATTAGAAAATAATAACTTTATTCTTCCTATAAGATCAGATGAACTTTTTTATAATACACCATCTCATAATAATAAACCGCACACATTGCACTAAACCAAAACAAAGTCTGATTGAGAGTCTGTTACTTAAATTTATTTTTTGGTATAAATAAATCATTATTAGTTATTCTTGGGTTGCTGATCCATAGTTTTCGATCTGGGTGCATACCTGCTCCAAAAATTGCTGATACTGCAGAAGATCTCATCCTATTTAAAAGTCTCGTGTCTGCCTCACCTACAGATGGATGGAACCCATTATTTTCAGATACTTTCTCATTCCAAATATCTTTACGTTGATTATATGTATCCAGATCTGACAATTGGGTACAATTAATTTCATTTTTATTTAAATCAACGATAATATCATCGCCCTCTTCTATTAAAGCTATTGGACCACCAATAGCTGCTTCAGGTCCGACATGTCCAATTACTAATCCTACAGACCCTCCAGAAAATCGCCCATCTGTCATCAAACCGACAATAATATTTCTCTCTCTGCAAAGTGATGTAATTCTAGAAGTTGAATCTAACATTTCTGGCATACCAGGACCACCTACTGGACCTTCATATCTTACAATTATCATATCTAAGTTTTTAAATTGATTTGGACTTTCCTCAAGAGACTTTAGAAGTGATTGCTCTCCATCAAAAATTTTTGCTTTACCATTAAAAATATTATTTTCTAGTCCGCCTTCAACACCAGCTAACTTTAATACTGCACTGTATTCCGGTGAAAGATTTCCCCCTAATACTCTCAAACCTCCAGTAGGCTTAAAGGGTAATTTTACAGGATAGATAACTTTACCGTCGGGTAAATTAGGATTAAGTTTATCAAGTTGTTCACTTAGAGTGTCCCCAGTACATGTTAAAGTTTCACCGTTTAACAACCCAGCATTCAAAAGATCTTTTACAAAAACTTGAATGCCCCCTTTTGCATCAATATCAACCATAGAATATTCTCCAAAAGGTCTTGCATTGATAACAACAGGAACAATGTTTTCCGATAAGTGGTTAAATTCATCTGGGCTCATAATATCATCTACAAAACTTTTATACCCTGCAGCTCTAGCTAATTCTGGTGCATGAAGCATCACATTTGTAGAACCACCGACGGCCATTGAAACAATAATTGCATTCCTTATAGAATCCCTTGTTACTATGTCCCTTGGTTTAATGTCTTTTTTAATTAAATTATCTAAATGATTTATTAATTCATTGGGGAAGTCTTTTATTCTTCTAACGTCCTCTGAAGCAGGAGATATCATATGAAGAGGCTGCATGCCTACGACCCCTATGAATGTTTGCATTGTATTATATGTAAACATACCACCACAACTTCCATACCCAGGGCAAGCCTCACAAGCTATTCTTTTTTTTAATTCTTCATCATCACTTCCTGCTAGTTGATAACTTGTAATTATATCTATAGGTTCTTGTGTTACGGTATCTATTCCTGGTCTTATAGAACCATCAGACATAATAATTGCAGGTCTATTATGTTCTAGTATAGCTGAAAGTGTTCCAACTGGCGGTTTATCGCAAGCTACCACTGCAATAGTTCCTTCTAATCCACTAGCAGAAAGATGCTCACAAATAGAATCATTTGTAACTTCTCTACCTATTAATGAGTATCGCATTTCTTTGGTGCCATTTCTAATTCCATCTGAAGTTGCAACTGTAAACTCTGGCTGAACCAATCTCATTTGAAGTTGATCAATATTTTTTCCTATTCTATTCCTTAGAGCCTCGTGAATAACAGATACTTTTTTCTCAACACCAATATAACATTGTGAGTCACCCTTGTTTCCGATTACACCAACTGAAGGTTCATGAATAAGATCAAGATCAGTATTTAATTCTCTAGCAATCCCATAAGTTTGAGCATTTCTTCCAGGATTTTTGTCAATTAAAACTGTTTTAGAATTTTTCATCTTTCCTCCAAAAAACTTCAATTAGGTTTAAACTATAAAAAAGAAATTAACAATTAATATAGTTTAAATTTCATTATTTAAAATTATTGTTATGTTTGCAAAAAATCTAATCAAGAGTTATGTAAAATTCAATGTTATTTTTTATACAAGCATTCATTCTTGGTCTTTTATTTAATGCTGCTCCTGGTGTTGTTTTCACTGAAACCATCAAGAGAGGTGTTTCAGGCGGTTTCTTTCCTGCTCTTTACGTACAAATTGGTTCTTTGGCGGGAGATTCCTTATGGGCTGTATTGGGACTATTAGGTATAGGAGTTTTATTAAATATTGAAATTTTAAAATACCCACTATCTATTATTGGAATAATTTATCTTGTGTATTTAGCCTATGATTCCTTCATATCTTCAAATATAAAATATGAAAAGATAATTGTATCAAAAACTATAAATAATAATGCGCTAAGATCTGGTATTTTTTTATCAATTACCAATCCACAAAATATTGCATATTGGGCAGCATTAGGCAGTTCTTTTGGTGCTTTAGGAATAGCTGAACCTCAAACCTATCACTACTTTATTTTCTTTTTTGGATTTATTTCTTCGTCAATACTATGGTGTTTTATATGCGCTTTAGCAGTTGATAAAATATTCAAATATACAAATAGTATAATTAAAAAATATATATTCAGGATTTGTGCTGTTGTTTTTTTATACTTGGCGATTGGAACTCTTTATAATTTAATTTAAGATTCTTAAATTATAATATTGAGAATTCCTAATATACCTCCACCAAAAATAGAAAATAAAATAACTACAAATAAGTTTTCACCAAATGCTATTTTCAATGAAGGCACATTAAATAAATTAGAACAAGTTATAACAGTTAATGAAGCAACAGAACTTAAAGTTCCCGTGCACCAACCAATTAAATGGGCCTGCATTAACAAAGCATGATTAATATCAAAAATATTGCTGCTAAAAATAGTTAATAAAATAGTGCTGCTTATTACTGGATGTATGCAAATTATAGAAAAGAAACACATTGTCAGAGGTATAATAATAAAAATTAAAAAATCTGGAATGTTTTGGATATTAAATATTTCGAAAGATAAATTATTATTTTCAGCATTAGTAATAAGAAACCCTATCATCATAGCCAAGCTAATTATAACAATATCATCAATGTTTTTTCTCATTGAGGAAATAGTATTTGTAAAAATGAATTTCAACTCAATAGGAGCGCGCAAAAAATATAAAACTATCAAAATTGGCATTATAAGAATAACTGCTGATAAAGCTGTTAAATTAAAGATTAAAGCAAAAACCACAATTATGGACATAATTACAAATAGATATATAAAAATAGGCCTCAAACAATTAAATGAAGCTTTTAATAAATTATAATTTAAACTTCTATTTAATAAAAAAACAGAAACGATTGAAAATAAAGATCCTATAAAAAGTCCTACTGCAAGACCCATCCATGAATTAAAATTATCTATATAGACTTGTCCTACTGCAAATGCCACAAAAAACGGTGACCATACAACAGACGATGCCATTCCACGAATTGATGCTTCCGCAACTTTTTTTCTATAATTTAAATTACTATCCGATGGCATTGAGGCAGCAAGCATAGGGAAAACTCCGGTATTCAAAATTGAGCCAGATAAATACCCTGTAATTTGGAAACCTGATGAAGAATTCTTACTTGATAGCAATAAAAGCAATTTCTGAGTTTCTTTTATTGAATTAACGTTTAATGCAGCAGATTTTACAAGGTTCATTGTTGGTATTAAACCTGCAAAAATTAAAACAAATCTACCTGCCTCAAAAAGGTCATTAAATGAAGGCAAACTATTAAAACGAAAAATAGATAATATAATTAAGATAATAATTATAAAATAACTCTGAAAAGTTAGAAAAAATAAATTTAGAAATATAAATAATCCGAAACAAATAACCCCAAAATCTACAATTATATTCTGATTATTTATTATTGATAAAAAAGCACAGACCCATGAAATTATGAAAATACTTAATCTGAAATTATGTAATAAATTCAACAATGAATTCTTTCTAATAGAAAAATTTGCTTAGACCCAATCTAAATTGATATTTCTGATTTTCAATTTTTTTATCCTTAATTTTAGTTTTGCTGTTTCTACACCAAGTGAATGTGAAAATCTTTCATGAGTTTCAACAAATATAAATTTAATTTTTTTATGAAGATCTTCATCAATTATTTTATTTAAAATATCTATTTCAATTCCTTCAATGTCCATTTTAAGTAAAGAAATACTAACTGTTTGTTGTTTTAAATACCCTATAAAATCTATAACTTTAATCTCAATAAAGGGCTTATTTTTTCCACTTCTGTAATTTAATAAAGAAGAGCCTTGAGTAGAATAAGGATTGCTTTCATCAAATTTTCTATACCTATAAAGTTTTTGACGTTCATTTTTTAATCCAACTGCAGCCTCGTATAATTTAAGTTCTTTTGAAGTTTCACATTTTTTTTTTAATTCCTTTAAAGCAATTGTATCTGGTTCAAATGCATGAACTTTAAACCCTTTATCCAAAAATAACTTTGTAAATTCTCCAATATTAGCACCAGCATCAATTACTAAAGACCCCTTTTGAAGAAATCCTAAGGCTTTATTGAAATCAGCTAATGCTTTAATTTTTCTAGATTTGCGTCCGACCTTTAGTCTGCCAAAAAAATACCATTTGAGGATAAAAAGAAAATCATTCATATCTATTGGCTATAATATAATTAAACTCTACTGTAATCATCTTCGTAACGTATAATGTCATCTTCCCCTAAATACTCACCAAATTGAATTTCAATTATTATAAGTTCAGAGTTTGTATTATTCGATAATCTATGAATCGAACCAAGAGGTATATCAATACTTTGAGAAATTTTGAGGTTTTTTATTTCGCCATCAATTTCAACTTCTGCATCTCCATTTGCTACAATCCAATGCTCTTTCCTATGCTTATGACTTTGAAGAGACAACCTTTTACCAGGTAGAACAGTTATTCTTTTAACTTGGTAATTTGGACCAATATCAATTACTTCAAAACTACCCCATGGCCTGGTGTCAAAATTTTTATCTAATTTATCCATTG
This sequence comes from SAR116 cluster bacterium, assembly GCA_002684695.1. Classification (GTDB taxonomy): domain Bacteria; phylum Pseudomonadota; class Alphaproteobacteria; order Puniceispirillales. The sequence continues at coordinate 19,695 of NYVQ01000045.1, forward strand.
TATAAAGATTATTTTAACGAGTAAATTTTATTAAGAAGTTCAGAATTTACTTCTACTTTTTCTATATTATTTCGATTATCGTGTCTTCTCTTACCAGGAATTCTAACTCCATCAAAAGATGATAATTTTTCAATAAAAGGCTCGGCATTTTTATCCCAATCATTTAAGTCAGAAATGATTTCTGGAGCTAGAGCCATAATAAATTGTCCGCCAAGTGGCGGACCTCCATCATTTATATTATTTTCCTTGGTGATAAAGCTTGTTGTCTCACCTACTAGAGGACCTGCTAGGAACTCTATCATCATAGCAAAATGAGAACCTTTGTATCCACCAAAGGGAAGAAGCATACCCTCTAATATTTTCTTTGGATCTGTTGTGTCATTACCATTTTTATCAATACCTGTACCTATTGGTAAATCATGACCATCTCTAGCAGCTATTTGAACATCTCCAAGAGCTAAAGATGAAGTTGCCATATCAAAAACAATTGGATTTTCATTTTTTCTTGGCCAAGCAAAAGATATAGGGTTTGTTCCATATAATTTTTTACTTGCACCAAATGGTGCTACAGCAGGCATATATGACGTGCATGCAATACCAACTAATCCATTTTCAGCTAATATCTCAGTTTCTGGCCATAGGGAGGCAAAATGAGCCACTCGATTAATAGATAAAATGCCTACACCTATATCCTTAGAAACATTAACTAAATTATTAAGAAACTTTTTATGAACTAATGGTGCATATGATCTATCACCATCACATTTCAAAACTGCTTTTGTTATTTGACTGAGATTAGGATTAGGATTTGGATTAACTTTTCCACTTTTCAAGGAAGCAAAGTACCCTGGCAATCTAAACAAACCATGAGAAACAGAACCATCACGTTCAGCCCTAGAAATTGTATCAGCTACAGCCTCTGATTGATGAGATGAGGACCCTGCTCTATTGAGAGTATCTCTAACTAAGTTAAAAATTTCCTCTATTGAAAGGGAATTGTTCAATTATCTTACTTTTAATTCAAATTTTTGAGAATACTAGAGACAGTATCAAAAATTTGATCAATTTCTGACTTTTCAATAATTAATGGTGGAGATAAAGCTATAATATCCCCTGTAGTTCTAATTAAAAGTCCTTTATCAAAAGCTTTCTGCATAGCATCCATTGCTCTTTTTGTTGGCTCGCCCGGAATACCTTGAAGTTCAATGGCGCCAACTAAACCAATATTTCTAATATCAATTACATGGGGTAGACTCTTTAAACTATGAATAGAGTTTTCCCAATAGTCTGCTAATTCTGAGGCTCTGGTAAGAAGCCCTTCATCCTCATAAGTATCTAATGTCCCCAAGGCAGCCGCACATGCCATAGGATGACCTGAGTAGGTATAGCCATGGAAAAACTCAATTAAATGCTCTGGTCCATGCATGAATGCATCATGTATGTGTTTTTTTACATACACGGCCCCCATAGGCAGAACACCATTGGTTAAACCTTTGGCTGAAACAATCATATCTGGAATAACATCAAAGTACTGAGCAGCAAATGGCGCACCTAGCCGACCATATCCTGTAATAACTTCATCAAATATTAATAATATATTATGTTTATCACAAATTTCTCTCAGTTTTTTAAGATAACCTTTGGGAGGAATCAAAACACCTGTTGAACCTGATACAGGCTCAACGATAACTGCTGCAACAGTTGACGGATCGTGTAATGCCAGAATTCTCTCAAGATCATCAGCAAATTCAACTCCATGTTCGGGCTGTCCTTTACTAAATGCATTTCTTGCGGGATCGTGGGTATGCCTCATGTGATCAACCCCAGCTAACATGGTCCCAAACATCTTTCTATTAGCAACAATACCACCAACTGAAATACCACCAAAATTTACACCATGATAACCGCGTTCCCTTCCAATAAGCCTAAATCGCTGACCCTCACCTTTAGCCCTATGATAAGCAATTGCAGTTTTTAAAGCTGTTTCAACTGACTCTGATCCAGAGTTTGTAAACATCACGTGATCAAGCCCATCAGGTGCTAAGTTATTTAGTCTGTTCGCTAATTCAAAAGCTTTAGGGTGCCCCATATTAAAGGTTGGTGCAAAATCTAATTCCTCAGCTTGTTTTTGGATAGCCTCAACTATTTTGGGTCTTTTATGACCAGCATTAACACACCACAGACCGGCTGTACCATCAAGTATTTCTCTTCCTTCAGGTGTTTTATAGTGCATTCTATCAGCTGATGCCAATAACCTAGGATTTTTCTTGAAGCTCCTATTTGCGGTAAAAGGCATCCAAAAAGAACTAAGATCATTAGGTGCAATTGTTGAGTCTGGCATATAATTATCCTTAAAATTAAACTTGTTACATTTACATAATCTAAATATTAAAACATTAAAGTTTTAAAATCACCATTTTTATTTAGTAAAAGCTGGTATTATTTTTTCACCATAATCAGCGATAACTTTTTCTTCATCACCACTATCTAAATAAATATTAAATTGAGTTACACCAGAGGCTTTAAGCTCATTTAACTTTTTAATATGCTCTTCAGGCGAACCTAAAACACAAAAACTCTTAATTACATCTTCTGTAATAAAATCAAGGTATGCATTGTCACTCTGTCCATGCTTAGAATAATCATATCCTTTTCTATTTTTTATGTACGAAGTTAAACTTTCTGGGACTTCATCTGTATCTGAACCATACTTTTCAACAATATCAGCAACATGGTTGCCAACCATAGCAGGAAACCATTTAACTTTTTCAATTGCATCAGCCACAGAACCAGTAAGAGCTGGTGCAGCAGACATGACTTTGTAATTGCTCATGTCTCTCCCTTCTGCTTTACCTGCTTTTATTGCCTGATCAGTTAACCACTTTGTAATCGTTGGTTCAGCAATCTGTAATATAAGACCGTCACCAACCCTTCCTGCGGACGAAAGAGCTTTTGGCCCATAAGCAGCAACCCAAATAGGCAATTCATAACCCGATGCCCAAGGAAATTTTACAGGTTCAGGACATTCTCCATATTGAGCCTCTTCACCTTTAACAAGTTTTCTCACAACATGAGCGAACTCTTCTAAACGAGCTAAAGGAGCTGGTTTTAAGCCCATAACTCTAACAGCACTATCTCCTCTTCCAAGTCCAATATCAAAACGTCCATTTGATTGCTTAGCTAGTGAACCAAACAAAGAAGCTGCTAAAGACCAATCCCTCGTATTAGGATTTGTTACACATGGTCCAAACCTCATTTTTGTAGTATGTTCAATACACATTGCCATAGCAACAAAGCTCTCTCGCCATAAAATGTGACTGTCGTAAAACCAACAATAAGTAAAACCCGCTTCTTCTGCTTGTCTGACAAGGTATTTAGCCCTATTAGGTTCAACAAAACCTTTAAAAGTAATAGCAAATTCCATTTTTATCTCCTTTATAATTTAATATTAATTTATTCAGAGGGTGACCAAATTTTTATTCCCGCATTTGTAAAAGGCACTGCTTTTGAAACGTTAATTCTTATTAAAATTGGTGTTATTGCCTCAATACACCTTGCAGATAAAATATCACCGGCATTATAAGCATTAGTTTTTAAGCCTTTTTTTATTAATTCTATAACTTTCAACCTAGCATCTAAATTATTCCCACAAACAAGAATATCACAATTTATATCACACTCAAGGTTATTTAAAATATGCGCAGAAACATTATGAAGTGCACCTATAACATGCACATCATCACCAACTATTTTTTGGGCGGCTTCTGTTGCTGATCCCTCATTAGGCATATCAACTTTTTTTGGATCTTTACTATCAAGTGGGACCACTATATCTATCAAAATCTTATCATTTAAGTCATGTTTTAAAGACTCCAAAGTAGCATTATGACCTGACCATGGAACAGATAATATTACAAACTCAGTTGATTTTGAAACAGCGGTTTTATTATCAAAACCTCTTATATTTTTAAAATTGTTGGGCAACATTTGGTTCAATTCGTGACTTATTTCTTCTGCTCGTTCTTTGTCTCTTGATCCAATAATTATATTATGGCCTGATAAAGCTAATCTTTTTGCAAGACCTTTACCCTGAGGTCCAGTTCCTCCAATAATTGTAATTGTCATCTAAACATGTCCTCTTCTACTTTTCTTATTAAATCTTTTGATTTGCTATCTGTTTGTTTCCAAATTAGTCCCTGTAGAATTACTACTGGGGTTTTAGAGTCTTTTTTAATAACTAAACCAGATGCAGCCGCAATTTCGTCTGCAAAAGCAGGTTCTGTTACCTTTAAACTTCTACCAGAAATATCAGATTTACCTTTTTCGTCAATAGTAGCTGGAACTTTATTTAAACCAATAGCAACATTTACTTGTCCTAACCTCCACGGTCTTCCAAATGTATCTGTTATAACAATTCCTACATTTACATTTAATTTTGTAAAAATATAATCACTTATTTTTTTTGCACTTAAGTCGGGATCTTTAGGCAAAGTGATGACTGTATTGCTCTCTCCAGTATTTGACTCATCAACTGCAGCATTAGCAGAAATAAAACCTAACTTATGCTCACAAATAATCACTCCTTCATTTTGATCTTTGTGCTTAAAAGCTCTGATTACATTTTTGCTTTCTTTTAGAATTATTTCAATTTTTCTTGGATCTTTATTTAATTTTTTTGATAGTGTAATTGCCTCTTCGGAAGGTTGCATATCATCTAAATTATAAATACACCCTTCAGCTTTTGATACAACCTTTTGAGCAATACATATTACATCACCATCATTTAAGTTTGTTTTACTCTCAGAAACACATTTTATAATAACCTTGCTAAGGTCATCACCCTTTTTTATTTCAGGAAAATTTTCTAAAGCAAAGATTGATACTTTCGGATTCATAAAAATATTAAAAGATTATTTTAGGAGTATTTATTTTCGAAATATGATTCATACTAAACCATGCTTGCGTCAAATCTTTTGGTTCGTCAATATCAAAGGTTAAACTATCAAGCCTAAATATATTTTTCTCTAATTTTAATTTTGACCCAACTTTAATATGTTTATGAAATGAATTTTTACCAAATTTAAATTCAAAATCATTTGGAAGAGAAATTAATAATGCATTTGTTCCAAAATTTTCAGATGGGCAAATTCGCATTTCATTTAAATGATATGGTGGTGAAATAAATTTTTTTAAGTCTTCCTCTGTTGGTTTCTCTAAATCACTAGGCAAGAAGCAAAGGGCTCTATATTTTTTTTCAAAGGCAAAATCTTTCGCAATTACAATAGCTTCAGATAATGATTTTGACCCAGCATCAGAAATAATTATAATTTTATTTTGATTAATAAAATCTGTTGATACGTTATTAGAAGTAATTAAGGCAATGTTTATAACTCTATCAAAATATTTTTTTAAATTATTTATTTTGCTGATTAATTGGAATAATAAAAAATTTGTAATTTTTATTCGTTGGTTTAGAGACAAGATCTCACCCAATCTTGATTTGGTAAATTTCAAGTTTTTTATTGGAATTGTAATTAGTAAATTATTATCCAATTCAGTCATTAATTATCTTTTTAATTTTTCACTTGCCTCTAAAATTAATAATGCAAGGTTAAGTTTATCTTTTTGATTTTTCATCAAAATATCAGTGAAAATTGTATTTTTAATCATTTTTTGAATGTCTTCTTCTAAATTTTTATCACTTTTATCAATAAAATATAGATCTATTATATCAGAAAAAATTTCTGCGAATCCAATAGCATTTGGCCTCTTCCCAAGCTCTTCCATCATTTTGTTTGCAGGACCTTTAATAGTTTTATTTCCGATAAATGGGCTTATACCAATTTTAGGTGCGTTAGCCCTAATTAAAGTTTCTCTTATGCCTGGTAATTGAATTATAGGGTTTAAACTTACAAGTGGATTGGATGGTGCTAAAATAATTAAGTCTGCATTTTGAAGTGATTCAATGCATTCTTTGGTTGGTAATGCTTTTTCAATTCCTTCGAACTTTATTTCACTAATCTGAGGCTTGCATTTTTCTTTTACAAAATATTCTTGAAAATTTAACCAACCTATAGATGTTAATAATCTTGTTTGAACAATATCGTCAGTTGGTAGTATTATGTTTGATTTTATTCCAAATGCTTTTGAAATATCCTTAGCAATATCAGAAGGTCTACTTCCAGAATTCCTTCTCATAGTTCTATAAATATGGAGTCCAAAATCTTTATCACCAAGAGTCATCCATGTAGCTTCATTTAATTTTGATAATGTTGATAAAGAATTAAAAGTCTCATCTGACAATCCCCATCCATACTCTCTATTGATTACCTTTGCTAAAGAATAAGTTAAAGTGTCTATATCAGGTGAAACCCATAAACCATGAAATGTATCATCNTCAGCNATNTTACCAATAACAGATAANTTTATACTTTCTATTGCATCTAATCCTTCAGCAAGTTTGGCNCCNCCTACNCCGCCCGCAATTAATGTTATNTTTTCACTTTTCATTTNAAACTATAGAAAATTTTAATTATGTATTTAGAAATGACAATGGGTCAAAGCCATTTCGCTCAACTAAAGGAGGTATATCAATTGGATTATGNTTTTCAAAAACTTCTTTTATTTCATAAAGTGTGTTTCTTCTAGCAGGAGTAAGGNTTGCATCACGAATTATATCTGAAATTTCTCTTGCTGTAATCTCTTGACCATTTTTAGCTCCAGCAGCACGTGAAATACTTTCATTCATTAATGTTCCACCTAAGTCATTAACACCCATATTTAAAAGNTCTTGCGCTCTTTTTGATCCAAGTTTTGGCCATGAAACCTGAATATTATCAATAAAACCATGTAACATGATTCTTGAAACGGAATGCATTTTATTAACTTCCTCTTCAGTGGGACCTTTTCTTACAATNTCTTGGTTTTGTGTATATAAAGGGGAATCTTCATAAACAAATGATAATGGTACTAACTCAGTAAANCCNCCTGTTTCCTTCTGAATTTCTCTAAGAAGAGATATATGTGAACTCCAGTTTTCTGCACTATCAATATGACCATACATAATTGTAGCCGAAGACTTTAANCCCACAGANTGAGCTGTTTTAATTATTTCAACCCACTTTTCAGCGCTCAACTTATTTTTAGTTAATTTTTTTCTAATTTCTGTATCTAAAATTTCTGCTGCTGTTCCNGGTATTGAACCTAAGCCCATTTTCCTTAGTTCAGATAAGAAACTTTTATATGACATTCTTGTTTTTGAGGATCCATACCATATTTCAAACGGAGAAAATGCATGAATATGCATATCAGGGAGTTTAGATTTAATAGCTTTTACTATATCAAAGTAATACTCACCATCCATTTTAGGGTGAAGCCCTCCTTGAATACAGACTTCACTTGCACCTCTNTCCCAAGCTTCTTGTGATCTATAAACAATCTCATGTAAGTCAAGCCACTCTGAAGTTTTATCTTTCATCCTTTTTGCAAAATTACAAAACTTNCAACCCATATGGCAAACGTTTGTAAAATTAATATTTCTATTAANCACAAATGTAACTTTATCTTTGTTCACTAATCTGCATAAATGTTTTGCTGTAAGATATATNGCNTTTANATCATCTTTGTTTTTTGCTTTAAATAATNANGTNCCTTCATCTTCACTNATTTCAATTCCATTTAAAGACTTAAACAAAATTTTACTAATTGAATTTGANGATTTTTTTAATACAAAATTCAAATTTTTGTTTTGATCACTAAAAATATTTTGAGTTAGTTCATTCATGTTTTTATATTATAATTTCAACAAGCAATTTTAGTATCCATCNTTGAAATTTGAGATCTAATTTCTGAACTTAAAAAGTTCTTTTTTTCATNTATATATTTTGGATANACAGTTAATCTCTCNNGAAGNTTATAGCCTTTNAAACTCATTCTTTGAGATAAATCATTAATNTCAGGCCACTCCATTTCAGGATTTATAAAATCAATCGTTANGGGAGATATTCCTCCCCANTCNTTAATNCCTGCTTCNAAATANGANAAATGCTCTGGATGAAGNTTAGGTGGNGCTTGCAAACTAATGTCTGGTGAAAGNATTATTCTNGCAACTGNAATTGTTNTTAAAATTTCTTCTATATCAAGGGTTGGATGACTTGACATTGCTATATCTGGCTTTGGTTGAAAATTTTGTATTATGACTTCTTGAATATTACCATATTCTCNGTGAATATCGTTTATTAAGTTCAATGCTTCTAATCTTTCATTCCAAGTTTCCCCAATACCGATCAGTAAACCAGTTGTAAATGGAACTTTGTTTTTTCCAGCCCTTTCTAATGTTCTAATTCTTTGGAGTGGAACTTTATCTGGGCAAGCATAGTGAGGTCCATTTTTTTTATTTAGACGTTTGCTTATNGTTTCTAACATCATACCCATAGAAGCAGAAAAAGGTTTTAATTGAAGTATGTCAGCTTCACTCATAGTTCCAGGGTTAACATGTGGAAGCAAAGAGGATTCATTAATAATCATCTCACAAATTTCTGCTAAATAATCAACCATACTAGTGAAACCAAGTAATTTTAACTTTTCTTTTGCTTGATTATGTTTTAGTTCTGGTTTTTCACCCAAGCTCAACAAAGCTTCCTTGCAACCTTTTCTTTCACCTGTTTTAACAATTTTCATAACTTGTTCTGGACTTAAAATATTTGCTTCAGGTGAATTGGGGTCCTTTACAAAAGTACAATATCCACATGTATCTCTACACATATTTGTCAAGGGTATAAAAACCTTTCTAGAATAAGTAATTTTTTTCCCCCAATGAGTATCTCTTTTTGTTCTTGCCCTCTTCATAAGAGAGAATAGAGAGTCTTTTTCAAATAAATCTATCATACATAAATATATAATCTTATATTCTAATTTTACTTTATTATTTATAAAGGGGCTAAATTTTTTAGCCCCTTTGAATTTTATTATAAATGTTTAAGTAACTGTTAGCTAAATACTAACTAACAATTTCTTTTAATTTAAAGCAACATCAGTAATTGCATGTGTCCAAGCACCATCAGGTTTTTTAGTAATCACAGGATCTGAATCACCAGCAAGAAGACTGTTGACTGTTCTATCAAAATCAGCAGGAGAAAGTGTTCCATTTGATCCTGCAGTAAGTTTTGCAACCTCGCCCATCATTCTTTTTTGGTGCCTAAGGTCAGTTCCACCAGTCATTTCGTTATCCATAACTATCTGAGCAGCCTTATCTGGATTTTTTTCAGCCCATTTCCACCCTTTCATAGAAGCTCTAACGAACCTAACCATTTTATCTTTGAATGCAGCATCGTTCAAATTCTTTTCAAGGACATACATACCATCCTCTAAAGAAGCCACACCTTCTTCTTCGTACTTAAAATTAACAAGATCATCTGGTGTTAACCCTTCATCAAGGACTAAAAAATACTCATTATATGTCATAGTAGAAATACAATCAGCCTGTTTTTGGATAAGTGGATCAACAGTCCAACCTTGCTTCAGAACAGTAACTCCATCAGAACCACCGTTTGTAGGAATTCCTAGTTTAGACATCCATGAAAGAAATGGATATTCGTTTCCAAAAAACCAAACAGCAATTGTCTTGCCTCTAAAGTCCTGGGGTGTTTTAATTCCAGTGTCTTTTCTGCAAGTTAACTGTAGACCGGATGATTTAAAAGGCTGAGCTATATTTACTAATGGAACACCATTTTCTCTAGCAGATAATGCGGATGGCATCCAGTTAAGCATAACGTCAGCTCCACCAGCTGCCATAACTTGTGGTGGTGAAATATCAACTCCACCAGGTTTAATTGTTACATCAAGGCCTTCATCGGAATAATATCCATTATCAAGAGCCACGTAGTAGCCTGCAAATTGAGCCTGTGTAAACCATTGTAATTGAAGTGTCACTTTATCAGCAGCTGAGGCTACAACACTTGTAGATACAAAGATAAAAAAGCTCAAAATACTTATTAAATATTTTTTCATTAATTTGTCTCCTTTAGTTTTCTAATGTTTTTCTATTTGAAGGATGCCAGAATGTTATCTTTTTTTCAACAAAACTTATAACACCGTAGCTTGCAGAGCCGACAAGAGCGGCTACAGCAATTTCTGCCCACACCATATCAAGGTTTAATCTTCCTACTTCTACAGATATTCTAAAACCTAAACCAACTGTGGGGGAACCAAAAAATTCAGCTATAATTGCACCTATAAGAGCCAACGTAGAATTTATTTTTAATGCATTAAAAATAAATGGTGCAGCAGCTGGTAATCTCATTAATATTAAAGATTGAGTATAAGATGAAGCATATGTCTTTAATAAATCTCTATCAATTTGATTATTAACTGAGAGCCCTGTAACTGTATTAACTAACATGGGGAAAAAAGTCATAATTACTACAACTGCTGCTTTTGATTGCCAGTCAAAACCAAACCACATTATCATAATAGGAGCAATGCCTACAATTGGTATTGCTGAAATAAAATTACCAATAGGCAATAAACCTCTNCTTAAAAAAAGTGACTTATCTATTAANATAGCTACAATAAAAGCGCTTCCACATCCAATTAAATATCCAGTCAAGGCAGCCCTAACAAAGGTTTGAANAAAATCAGCCCATAATGTGTCCAATGAATCNNCAAATTGTATAGAAATCAAACTAGGNGAAGGAAGAATAACCATAGGTATATTAAGACCAATTGTTATTACTTCCCAAGCAAATANAATCCATGCACCAAAAAAAANAGNAACTGCTATAAAAAACAGTTTTCCAAAAAATGGAGCAATTTTCTTTTCATGAGTAATTTTTTCAACAGCTAACCAGCCATAAAGCCAAACAGAAATTAAAAGTGGCCAATATCCATTAGGTGGTGACTCATAAACATTTATCATCAAAATAGTCATTCCAATGATACTAAAGAGAAAATCAAATAAACCATTTTTTAAATAATCATAGAAAATACGAATTACTCCTAAGAGTGCTATTAAAGATATAATAAATAGGGCTGGGTTATTAAAAGCATAAAAAAAAGAGCTTTGAAATGCTAGAAGAGCCATCAAAGAAGCAATTACTTGTTGAACTTTTTGAAATTTATTCATTCCTGAACACCCATTCTCTTAAGTGTTATTCTTGATATAAAATTTAATATAAATATTAAAGTGCCTGCAAGTATTGCAGCCATAACAAGTGCAGACCAAATTTGAATAGTGAGACCAAAATAAGATCCTGTTAATAGTCTTGCACCCAATCCAGCAACAGCGCCTGTAGGAAGTTCTCCAACAATGGCTCCAACTAGTGAAATTGCAATAGCAACCTTCATTGAAGCAAAAAGATAAGGCATTGATGATGGAAGCCTAAGTTTCCAAAAAATATTTAACCTTGAACTATTGTAGGTATGCATTAAATCTAAATAACTTATTTCTGGACTTCTTAATCCTTTTACCATCCCAACCGCTATAGGGAAAAAACTAAGGTAAGTTGAAATTAAAGCTTTTGGCAGTAATCCTGACAAACCAAAGGCATTTAAGATAATTATTATCATAGGCGCAATTGCCAATATAGGTATAGTTTGGCTAGCAATGATCCAAGGCATTAATGACGCATCCATTGCTTTATTTTCTACTATGCTAACTGCTAGGATGATACCAAGTATAGTTCCAATGGCAAAACCTAATAAAGTAGATGAAAGTGTTACATAACTATGAAAAATCAATGACTTTTTAGAAGTAATTTTAATCATAAAAATTGTTTTCCACATCTCTGATACTATTTGATGAGGAGCCGGTAATAGAGGTTTTTTTTGGGACATAGTATCACGAACTAAATCACTAAACTCCCAATCTATTTTCTTTCTTTCGTAAGCATCAATTTGTTTAGAAGAGTTTAAGTAAACTGTAAAAATATACCAGATAGCAAAAATAGTTATAACGATTGATAAAATAGGAAGAAAACTATTTTTAAAATAATTTATAAAAGTATTTTCACTCATAACTATGCCCAGATCGAAGGCCTTCCCTAACTCTTTGAGATACTGATATAAATTCTTTACTATCTCTAATTTCTAAAGGTCTATCAGTAGGCAAGGTATTTTCAATCACATCTATGATACGCCCTGGTCTAGGGGACATTACTACTATTTTAGTCGATAAATAAACAGCTTCTGGAATTGAATGAGTAACAAAACAAATTGTTTTATTTGTAGTCTTCCATAATTTTAAAAGTTGTTCATTTAGATGATCTCTGACTATTTCATCAAGTGCACCAAATGGCTCATCCATTAACAAAATATCAGCATCGAAAGAAAGAGCTCTTGCAATAGAAGCCCTTTGCTGCATTCCTCCTGATAACTGCCAAGGAAATTTTTTTTCAAAACCGGTTAAATCTACAAGTTTTAAAACTTTTTCAACAATTCCAGGTATCTCATTTTTTTTATATCCCATTATTTCTAGTGGCAAACTTATATTCCTGTATATATTTCTCCAAGGATATAATCCAGCTGCTTGAAAAACATATCCGTATGCTCTTTTTTTTCGAGCCTCCTCAGGTAACAGCCCATTGACTGAAAGGTTTCCACTTGATGGTTTTTCTAAAGAAGCTATTGCCCTTAAAAAAGTAGTTTTTCCACATCCAGATGGACCAATAAATGATACAAATTCCCCTTTATCAATATTTAAGGAAACATCTTTTAAAGCAACAACATCATCATCAGCAGTTTCAAAAATTAAATTTAATTTTTCCGCAGAAATTATGGCGTTTTTCATAAAAACCTAAACACCAGCCGGCATATTTTCAGCTTTTCTTTCGACTCTTCTTGGAGATGTCAATTCCTTCCATTTTGATAAAGCTTTATTTACATCTGAGAATGGCTCTCTTGAAACAAATTCACCATCTCCTGGACTTGCAACTACTTTACCCTCTTCTGCAGCTACTCTACCTCTAGAAAGAGTGAACCTAGGCAACCCTTTTACTTTTATTCCTTCAAAAACGTTATAGTCTATGACAGACTGCTGGGTTTCACTTTTTATAGTTTTTTCAGAAGATGGATCCCACACAATAATATCAGCATCAGAACCCTCTCTAATAGCCCCCTTTTTTGGATATACATTTAAAATTTTTGCAATATTAGTAGAAGTTACAGAAACAAATTCATTCATTGTAAGTCTTCCAGTTCCAACACCATACGTCCATAAAACTGGCATTCTATCCTCTAAACCTCCAGTTCCATTGGGTATTTTTGTAAAATCACCTATACCCATTCTTTTTTGCTCAGTAGTAAAAGCACAATGATCTGTAGCAACCACTTGAAGGCTTCCAGCAGCAAGGCCATTCCACAATGAATCTTGGTGTAGTTTATTTCTAAAAGGAGGAGACATAACCCTTCTTGCAGCATGATCCCAATCTGGGTTTTGATATTCTCCCTCATCCAGAACTAAATGTTGAATTAACGGCTCCCCAAAAACTCTTTTACCATTTTGTCTTGCTCTTCTTATTGCTTCGTGAGCTTGTTCACAAGATACGTGTACTATATATAAAGGCACTCCTGCCATATCAGCTAACATTATTGCTCTATTACATGCTTCACCTTCTACATCAGCCGGTCTTGAGTAAGCATGTCCTTCAGGTCCATTATTCCCCTCTGCAAGTAATTTGCTCTGAAGCGCAGCTACCACATCACCATTTTCAGCATGAACTAATGGCATAGCACCTAACTCAGCACATCTTTGAAATGACGCAAACATTTCGTCATCATCGACCATTAAAGCACCTTTATAAGCCATAAAGTGTTTAAAAGTATTAATGCCTTTATTCTTAACTACTTCCTCCATGTCATTAAAAATTTCTTCTCTCCATGAAGTAATTGCCATGTGGTATGAGTAGTCACAAACAGCTTTAGTTGACTTATTATGCCAACCATTTAATGCACTTAATAAGGATTGATCTGGTGAAGGCAAACAAAAGTCAACAACCATTGTTGTACCGCCTGAAACAGCTGCCTTTGTGCCAGACTCAAAGTCATCTGCAGAGAAAGTTCCCATAAATGGCATCTCCATATGAGTATGCGGATCGATACCGCCTGGCATTATAAAACAACCAGTAGCGTCAATAACTTTATCACCACTTAGATTTTTTCCAATTGAAGATATTTTTCCATTTTCAACTAAAACATCTGATTTATAAGTTAAATCAGAAGTAACAATTGTTCCACCCTTGATTACTGTACTCATTTTTTCCTCCANTGTTTATTTAATCAATTATNTCTGCNGTATTTACAACAGCATGGAANAATACATCAGCTCCTGCTGTAGACCAGTCTTTGGTTATCTCNTCAGCTTCGTTATGTGANAAGCCGTCAACGCAAGGACACATTACCATCGCAGTAGGGGCTACTCTGTTAATCCANCAAGCATCATGCCCNGCNCCAGAAACTATNTTCATGTGNGAATAACCAAGNGTTTTAGCTGCATTCCTAACCATTTCAACACAATTACTATCAAATTCAACAGGATCAAAATTACCTACTTTTTCTATTTCCATTGTTAAACCTATTTCATCAGNTATTTTTNCAGCTCCATTCCTTAACCTATCTTCCATATCTTGAATTACTTCTTTTTTAGGATGACGAAAATCAATTGTNAAAACAACTTTTCCAGGAATTATGTTTCTGGAGTTTGGATAAACATCAGCATGCCCAACTGCACCTACTGCTAANGGAGCGTGTGACCANGCAATTTCATCTACAAGCTGAGTTATTTTTGCCATCCCCAAACCAGCGTTGACCCTTTTTGGCATAGGNGTAGANCCTGTATGNGATTCTTTNCCATGAAGAGTTACTTGAAGCCAATTTAATCCNTGACCATGNGTNACAACNCCAATATCTACGTTTTCGTCTTCTAATATTGGTCCCTGCTCAATGTGGAGTTCATAAAAGGCATGCATCTTTCTTTCCCCAACAGGCTCCTCACCTCTCCANCCAATTCTTTTTAACTCATCACCAAATTTTTTTCCTTCTGCATCTTCTCTATTATANGCCCAATCNTNAGTGTGCATTTCAGCAAANACNCCAGATGANAGCATNGGNGGAGCAAAACGTGTTCCTTCTTCATTGGTCCAATTNACAATTTCAATTGGGTGTTTNGTCTTAATATCAAGATCATTTAAAGTTCTAATTATTTCNANCCCTCCTAAAACNCCNAATACACCATCATATTTTCCACCAGTAGGTTGTGTATCNAANTGACTTCCCACCATTACAGGAAGNGCGTTTGGATCAGTGCCTTCNCTTCTAGCAAACATATTACCCATTGTGTCTAAACCCATCTCAAGACCCGCANTCTCACACCATTTNTNAAAAAGCTCTCTACCTTTNGCNTCATCATCCGTAAGGGTTTGACGGTTATTNCCACCNGCAATNCCNGGTCCTATTTTGGCCATTTCCATAATAGAGTCCCATAATCTGTCACCATTAATTCTTAAATTCTTACCCTCTTGTTTCATTTTTNATCCCCANANAGAAATATAAATTNAATACTGCTCAATTTTNATAATCGTTGTCAAATTATAAGTTATTTTCATAAAAATTTTCNTACAATTTAGCAAGCATCTCCATAAATTCATGNACCGTTNTTTTTTCAAGTGCTTGTTGATTGGTACAAAGNCTNTATATANATTTTGANTTTTCTTCATCAAAACATGTNTTNAGATTGTTTANAAATTTTTTCTCTAGAAGAGGAATTCCTTCTGACCTTCTTCTTTTATGACCTATTGGATANTCAACCTCAATATCNTCTGTAGAAGTTCCATCTTTAAAAATAACTTTGATTGCATTNGCAATAGATCTCTTTTCNGGATCAAGGTAGTCAGCAGAAAAACGTTTATCTTCTTGTATTTCCATTTTGTCTCTTAGTTTATCGATNANTGGATGCTCTTTATGAAAGTCATCTTCATAAAATTCAGCTNTCAAGTCACCGAAAATTAANCCTAAGGCTGCCATGTATTGAATNCAGTGATCTCTATCTGCAGCGTTAGCNAGNGTNCCTACTTTTGATATAATTCTTATCGCAGGTTCCTGTGTTCTAATTACAATTTTATCNATTTCATNAAATTTATCTTTAACATNGTTATNTAATNTNACAGCNGCTTCNACTGCAGTTTGTGCGTGAAATTCAGCAGGATATTGAATTTTAAAAAGAATATGCTCCATNACATAGCTACCGTAATCNCGATTAAACTTAAAAATTTGATCTNCTTTATCTTTCANTTTTTGATCTTTATTAGTTTTATTAAAACTTATGTCATAAAATCCCCATTGAGGCGCTGTTAGGACACCGGGAACTCCCATTTCACCTCTTAAAGCTATATCAGCTAGTCTCACACCTCTTGAAGTAGCATCACCAGCAGCCCAAGATTTTCTCGATCCTGCGTTTGGTGCATGCCTGTAGGTTCTTAATGATGATCCATCAACCCACGCATGAGAAATAGCAGATTTAATTTGGTCTTCATTACCACCCATTATTTTTGCTGATATTGCGGTTGATGCAACTCTAACTAATAAAACATGGTCTAAACCAACTCTATTAAAAGAATTTTCAATTGCAAGAACACCTTGTATCTCGTGAGCCATAACCATGAATTCCAAAATTCCCTTCATGTAAATTGGTTTTAGGCCATCTTTTACCCTCTTTTGGGATAGATGGTCACATAAGCCTAAAATACTTCCAAGATTATCTGATGGGTGTCCCCACTCTGCTGCCAACCAAGTATCGTTGTAATCTAACCATCGAATTACACAGCCTATATCCCATGCAGCTTTCACAGGGTCCATAATAAAATTTGTTCCAGGTACTCTAGATCCATTTGGTACAACTGTACCTTCAACAATAGGTCCTAAATGTTTGGTGCATTCTTTAAATTGAAGAGCTAATAAACCACAACCAATGCTATCAATTAAACAATTTCTAGCTGTTTCGATGGCATCTTCAGAATTAACTTCATAATTTATAACATAATCTGCAATATTTTTGATTACTTTATCGTAATCAGGACGTAAATTATAATCTACATTTAATGACATATATATTACCTTTTAATTATCTATCTTCAATTTTAATAAAAGCTTTGTTTTCAGGCCCTGTATAATCTGCTGAAGGTCTTATTATTCTATTATTTTTTCTTTGCTCCTTAACATGTGCAGCCCAACCAGAAATTCGTGACATAACAAAAATTGGAGTAAACAGTTTAGTTGGTATTCCCATAAAATGATAAGCGGAGGCATGAAAAAAATCTGCGTTACAGAACAATTTTTTTTCTCTCCACATAACCTCTTCACATCTTACAGAAACAGGATAAAGAACATTATCATTAACTTCATTTGATAATTTTTCAGACCAATTCTTAATAACGTTATTTCTAGGATCACTCTCTTTATAAACAGCATGACCAAAACCCATTATTTTCTCTTTCCTTTGGAGCATTCCTAATAACTCGTTTTCAGCTTCATCTGGACTTTTGAATTTCTGAATTAAATCCATGGCCGCTTCATTAGCACCACCATGAAGCGGGCCCCTTAAAGTTCCTATGGCAGCTGTGATACAGCTGTGTATATCAGATAACGTTGAAGCACATACCCTTGCAGCAAACGTAGAGGCATTAAACTCGTGCTCTGCATATAATATTAATGATACATTCATAACCTTTGTATGTAATTCAGATGGTTTTTTTTCATGTAATAAATTCAAAAAATGAGAGCCTATTGTATCATCATCAGTTACAGTATCAATTCTTAAACTTTCATGACTAAACTTATACCAATATGTTATAATCGAAGGAAATAAAGCCAGCATTCTGTCAATTTTATCATCCTCCTCTTCAAATTTTTCTTCAGTTTCAAGGCATCCCAACATTGAACAACCAGTTCTCATTACATCCATTGGATGACTATTAGAAGGAATTTCTTCTAAAGCGCTCCTTAGCTCTTTAGGCAATTTTCTTAATTTTTTTAACTTATTTTTATAATTACTTAACTCTGTTTTATTGGGAAGATGACCCTTCAATAAAAGAAATGCAACTTCTTCAAATTCTGCATTTTCAGCCAAGTCTGTAATTTCATAGCCTCTGTAAGTCAATCCAGTTCCGGATTGTCCAACAGTGCAGAGTTCTGTTTCTCCAGCTACTTGACCTCTTAGACCAGCTGAATTATTTGCATTATTTTTCAACCACTCCTCCTTTATATTTAAATGTTAATTAACAATATTATGTTCCTTTACAAAGAGCCTGTCTCTTTTTAAAACATTACTTATGGAGTCTTCAGCGACTTTTTTTCCAATTTCACTTGCATAGGCATCTTCAAAGTCCTCTTGGCTATCAAACCATTGCTCTGCGACACCATCGTAAGCTTTATCACTATCATTTTCAACAAGGTTAAAGCATAATTTCCTAATTTTTGGAAGCCTCGCAGCCTTTGAAGAATGTTCATTAATCCACCAGTTTTTAAAATCTTCAGATGAAACTTCATTTTTCTTTTTCAAAAGAATAATTGCTTTAAACATTTACTTTTTCCTTTCTAATCAGGTTTAACTCTTTTAAGAGGCCTCCCACCTATGCCTAAACATACAGCAATCAGTATCTCATCAGATTGGGGTGCATCAGGAATTGTTATTTCAGCTGCATCCATAAAATCAAAATCCCATATATTATCTTTATTAGTCATTGGCATAACTATGACAGATCCTGGACCTCCAATTTTTTTTGTTGATGGAATAATGTCTTTTCCTGATCCAACAGCAGATCTCACTGGAGCGCCAAATCTCGGATGCAAAAGAGCAGCAGCGTGTTCAATTTCACCATCAACTCCTACGATAGCGCCCTTACCATAACTCTCAATTTCTTCAGGTTTTACTTGAAGTATGCTTACACATCTTTCTGCTAAATAACCTCCAATTTCTGCGCCAATGTCATAAAGAGATTCTAAATTTTCTATATATTTATTTGCAAATTTATTATTTATTACTGCAGCGCCGATAATTTTTTTTGGTGGACTACTAATCACTTTCTCCATTTCCTTGTGAGTTTCATCTATTTGAAAAACAACTTTTCTAATATATGCTAATGACAACGTAATTACCCTCCATAAAATTAATGTTAAAAATGTTTAACCTATTTATTTTTTAAAATACAGATAAGTTTTTAAAT
>NYVQ01000046.1 GCA_002684695.1 SAR116 cluster bacterium
ATTCATGAACCTTGTTATTTAATGGGTATTATTGCAGGAAATATGACTAAAGCTAAAAAAATTGGCATGGTCGGGGGTTACGCAATTGGTGAAGTTAACAGATTATTTCATGCCTTTATGAATGGCGCTAGATCTGTAAAACCTGACATTCAATTTAAAGTAACTTTCATCGGCTCTTGGTATGACCCTCCAAAAGCAAAAGAAGCAGCATTTGCTCAAATTGAAGCAGGTGTTGACATCATGTATGCAGAAAGAGCTGGCGTTGTTGATGCTTGCAGAGAAAAAGGTATACTTGCTTTTGGAAATGTTAACGACATGAATAAAGAAGAAAATGGTACAGGCGTTGTTGTAACCTCAGCGTTATGGCATATGGAATCTGCAATTAATAATGCAATTAGCTTGACGAAAGCTGGCAATTTTAAAGCAGAAGAATATCATCATTGGACCATGATGGCAAAAGGTGGAGCCTCTCTTGCACCATACTATGAGTTTGAAGATAAAATTCCTAGTTCAGTAAAATCTCAAGTCGCAAGCCTTGCAAGCGACATTACAGCAGGAAAATTTACAGTAGAGATTATTGATTCTGAACCTAAGTCTACTTTCTAATTAATAAATATTTTAGCCACTTTTATCTAAAAGTGGCTAAAAAATACTATGCACCCTATTTTAAAAGTTGAATCTATATCAAAATTTTTTGGAAACCTTATTGCCAACAGCGACATTAGTTTTTCAGTAAATAAAGGTGAAGTCCTTGCTATTTTAGGAGAAAATGGAGCAGGTAAAACAACACTAATGAATATTTTATTTGGCCATTACATGCCAGATAAAGGAAATGTATATTTCAAAAATAAACCTCTTACATTTGGCAATACTGGAAACTCTATCTCTTTAGGCATAGGGATGGTTCATCAGCATTTTACTCTTGCAGACAATTTATCTGTTCTTGAAAATATTATCATTGGACATAAATCTCTATTTAGTTTGGATTTATCAAAAAAAGCCTCGATAGAAAAATTAAATTCATTAATTGATAAGTTCAATTTACCAATTAATCCAAATGCTATGGTTTCAGATTTATCTGTAAGCGAAAAACAAAGGTTAGAGATTTTAAAAACTTTATATAAAGATTGTGAACTTCTAATTCTAGATGAGCCAACAGCTGCATTAACACCCCAAGAAACAGAAGCTCTTTATAAAACAATTAATAATATGGTTAAGCAGGGCCTTTCTGTTATTTTAATTTCTCATAAACTTCATGAAGTATTATCAATTAGTGACAGAATAATTGTTCTAAGAAATGGAAAAATAGCTGGAGAACAGCTCACTAAGTCAGCTGATTATAAATCGATTGCATCATTAATTGTAGGAAAAGAAATCCAATANCCCAAAAAAACCAAATCCTTGCNTACAAATGAAATTTTAAAGTTAGAAAATATCTTTTATGAAACTGAAATAGATCTCGATGTAAAAATTAAAAATTTAAATTTAGAGNTATCTGGGGGNGAAATTATTGGTATTGCTGGAGTTGCNGGAAATGGNCAGCAAAATNTTGCTAAAATTTTGAGTGGNCATGTTAAACCTACAAATGGAAAACTATTTTTTNATAATAAAGAAATAAATACATTTTCTGCAAAAAGTTTTATGGAATTAGGNATTGCTTATATTCCAGAAGATAGAAATAAAGATGGCCTTGTTGGTGANATGAGTATTTGGGAAAACGCAATAATGACTGAAACNAGCAATAGCGAAATTGTTAACAATTTTGGATTTATAANAGCTAAAAAAAGCAAAGAAAAATCTNGCGAAATATGNCAACTGAATGATGTTAGATACCAGTCTATAGATCAACCNTCAAGATTACTATCTGGAGGNAATGTTCAAAAATTGTTAATTGGAAAGTGGCTTAACCGTAAACCAAAACTTATTATTGCTTGTCAACCTACNAGAGGTTTAGATGAAGGGGCAATTGCTGCAGTTCATAAAATGCTCTTAGAGGCAAGAAAAAATGGTAATGGAATAATAATTATTGGNGAAGATTTGGACGAATTAATAACTTTATCTGATAAAATATGCGTAATGTATAATGGTAAACTTTCTAAGCCGCTTACATCTTCAAATATCGATAANTTAAAAATAGGTATGATGATGTCTGGTGAAGGCTTTTAAAATGATTAATTTTAGACTTGAGGAAAGAGAAAATAGGAATGTAAGATTACAAATTNTTTCTCCCTTCNTTGCTGTATTTNTTTCATTAATTATATCATGTTTTTTTATATTTCTAGCAGGAGTAAGTCCGATNGATTCACTCAAAGANCTNTTAATTGGTTCGTTTGGTTCAAGAAATGCTATTGCTGAAACACTTTCTAGAGCAACTCCACTTATTTTAACAGGNTTAGCTGCAAGCATTGCTTTTAGAGCTAAGTTTTGGAATATAGGTGCAGAAGGGCAACTTTATGCAGGTGCNTTAGCNGTTACTTTTTTTGGTACAGGTCTTATTGAATTACCGTCAATTTTGATGATTCCTTTTCTCTTTTTAGTNGGGGCAATAGCTGGAGGCCTTCTTCTTCTACCTCTTGTTTTATTAAAAAATTATTTTAAAGTTGATGAAGTTGTTTCTACTCTTTTAACTAATTTTATNATTATTCTGTTAGTAAGTTATCTATTAGAAGGCCCATGGAAGGATCCTATGTCCCTAGGATGGCCTCAAGGTGCTTCTGTTATAGANCAAGGTGTTTTACCGCAAATAGTTGCAAGAACTAGATTACATCTGGGCTTTATATTCTCTATATTATTTGCAATATTAGTTTGGATAATTCTCTCTAAACATTTAATTGGTTACCAAATTAAGGCAGTAGGATATAACTCATCTGCTGCAAAACATTCTGGCATCCCTGTTTTAAAAACTATTTTTATAGTTGCTTTATTNAGTGGNGGAATGGCTGGAATGGCTGGNGTAACAGAAACTGCAGGCTTAAAAGGATATTTGACTTTGGATTTATCCCCAGGTTTTGGTTACGCGGGAATTGCAGTAGCTATGCTTGCGGCCCTNCATCCAATTGGGGTTATAGCTTCAGGTATTTTCCTAGCCTCTATATACGTTGGNGCAGATGCCATGAGCAGGTCTATGAATGTNCCAAGTTATTTAGCTGATGTTATAGTTGCAATAACTGTCTTATGCGTTTTANTCAGTTTAGTAATGAACCAATATAAATTTAAATTTTCAGGTCCTAAAAAATGATTTTTGACTTTATAGAAATTTTCTTTACCGCGGGCTTCTGGGCTGCAACAATAAGAATTGCCTGCCCACTAATTTTTGCAACCTTAGGTGAAGTAATTTGTGAAAGATCNGGGGTTTTGAANTTAGGAATTGAAGGNATAATGTCTCTNGGNGCAATGGTTGGTTGGACAGCAGTTTACTTAGGNGCGGATTTATATTCAGGAATACTTTTAGCTGCAATTATGGGTGCTTTGTTTGGNTTTTTGCATGCGATATTTACTGTTTATCTTGGAGCATCACAGCACGTTACTGGAATTGGNATTACAATGCTTGCTTCTTCAATAGGGTTTTTCTCTTTTAGGCTTATNCTGCCAAGNTCAACAACACCACCAAAAATTATTCCTTTTGAAAAATTAGATATTCCTTATCTNTCAGAAATACCATTTTTAGGTGAAGCCCTATTTCAACATACACCATTTACATATATTGCTTTTGCTTCCGTAATTGTCATATTCTGGCTCTTAAATTCTACACCTTTTGGTTTGTCNATTAAAATGGCNGGAGAAAATCCAATGGCNCTTGAAGCACAAGGNATCGATGTACTNTTAGTTAGAACCTTGTCAGTTATTTTAGGTAGTTCATTAATGGCAGTTGGAGGCGCTTATTTGACAATGTCTGCATTNGACGCATTTTATTTTGGGATGATTAATGGNCGTGGATGGATTGCAATTGCTTTAGTTATATTTGCTGCATGGAAACCAGAAAGGGCTTTNCTTGGCGCTCTTTTATTTGCTGGTTTAGATGCGTATCAAGTTAGAGCACAGCAGCTTGCNGGNGCATTTATTCCCTATCANTTTTTTTTAATGCTACCATTTATTTTAAGTATAGCGGCTATGATAGTTGCTTCAAAAAGAACNCGTTATCCAAAAGCATTATTAGTTCCTTTCCGAAGAGGAGAAAGACATTAGAGGTGTTATTATGTCAGATTTAATCATTAGAAACTGTAATTTAGGGAATAGTGANAGCAAGGATATTTTTATNAAAAATGGNNTAATTGANGATATTACCAATAATATTCCAAAAATTGGNTGTCCAGAAATTGATGCTAAAAATTACTTTGTAACTTCACCATTTGTTGACAGTCANTTTCATATGGATGCAACNTTAAGCTATGGATTGCCNNGNGTTAATCAATCAGGAACNCTTCTTGAAGGTATCCANCTTTGGGGAGAATTAAAACCAACTTTAACNAAAGATGCGATTAANAANAGAGCNCGAAAGCTNTGTAAATGGGCTATTGCNNGAGGCACNCTNNTAATTAGNTCTCATGTTGATGTTTCTGGTGATANTTTACTGGCAGTTGAAGCTTTGCTNGAAATAAAAGATGAAATNAAAGATTATATNGAATTACAATTAGTTGCTTTCCCTCAAGATGGACTTTTAAGATCTAATTGCCACAAAAATTTAATTAAATCTTTAGATATGGGTGTTGATGTAGTTGGGGGCATCCCACACTTTGAAAGAACTATGTATGAAGGATCAGAATCAATTAAAATTTTATGTGAATTAGCTGAAAAAAGAAATTTGCTTGTCGATATGCACTGCGATGAAAGTGATGACCCCAATTCAAGACATATTGAAACCCTGACACTTCACACGAATAGGCTTAATATGAAAGGTAGAGTTGCCGGATCACATCTTACTTCTATGCATTCAATGGATAATTATTACTTTTCAAAACTAATAGGTCTTATGGTTGAAGCTGAAATGAATGTTATTCCCAATCCACTTATAAACATAACTATTCAAGGTAAACATGACAATTATCCTAAAAGGCGTGGTATGACTAGGATTCCTGAACAGATTAAAGCAGGGTTGAATGTAGCATTTGGGCACGATTGCGTTATGGACCCATGGTACCCTCTAGGATCACACGATATGCTTGAGGTTGCTCATATGGCCCTACATGTCGCACATATGACGGGTGTGAACGAAATGGTTTCATGCTTTGATTCTGTTACAACGACTGCTGCAAAAGTTTTACATATTGAAAAATACGGACTTAAAAAAGGGTCTTACGGAGATTTAGTAATCCTTCAGTGTAAAAATAAAATTGAAGCATTAAGATTAAAACCTACTAGACTTTTTGTAATCAAGAAAGGTGCAGTTATTAGTTCTTCAAATCCTACAGAATATAAATTGCAAATAAATAGTAAGCCTGAATTTACTGATTTAATTTTTTGAACTCTAAATGGGATTTCAACTCACTTACGATATTTGGAAATTTAAATCATTTAGAAAATTATTTTTTGCTGGTTTCTTAACAAGCATATCAAGATGGTTTGAATTTCTTACATTTTCAATTCTCAGTTGGGAATTAACCGGAAATGCAGCAATAGTTGGATACATAATGACAGCTAGATTTTTTTCTCTAGCTGTAACAGGTTTACTTTTTAGTGCTAAAGGCTCATTATTTTCTGGCCAAAAAGTAATGATATATTTCACAAGTATATGTTCTTTGTTTAGTTTAATAGTTTTCTTGAGTTTTTTAATTGATTTAAATTTGGAATTAGTTGGTTTATTTCTAATCTCTGCTCTCAGTGGATCATTATGGAGTGTAGATTTTTCCTTTAGGAGAAGGATGTTAGGGGACGCTTTACCTGATCATTTAATTACTTCAGGAGTTTCCATTGACGTATTGTCTACTCATGCAACAAGGTTAATAGGGCCTATTGCAGGAGGTATTTTCCTTACTTATTTAGAACCAAATTTTATTTTTTTATTTTTATCTGTTTTATATTTTTTTTCTGCTTACCTAATATTGTATGAAAAAGATAACAATCAATTTTCAAATGAAAAAAGTTCATTTAAAGAATTGTTCTCAGTAGTAATTTCTGAAGTACTAAAAAAACCAATATTAATTACTGTTATACTCCTTACACCTTTATTTAATATTTTTGGTCTACCATTTCTTTCTTTAATAGGAATACTAGTTATTGAAAAGTTTGCAATAAATCCTTTTAATACTGGAATAATTGTATCTGTTGAAGGCTTAGGAGCCTTTATTGGTGGCATATTAATATCTGCTTTTCCACCAATTAGAAAACAATTATTTTTTTGTTTAACCCTCTTTTTACTTTTTGTTTTTATTAGTTCGATTGCGATTTCAACAAATTTAGTATTATTAGTAATACTTTTGTTTTTTGCTGGATTTGTAACATCTTCCTACTCAGCACTCCAAAGCAGTATTGTTTATCTATATTCAAATCCCACTTTAAGATCATCGACTTTTAGTTTATTAACAATCGCAATAGGAAGTGGTGCAATTGGAACGTTAAATATTTCATTTATGTCCAGTAATTTTTCAACGCAGTTACTAACACTTATAATGGGGTTAGAAGGAATAATATTTTTTATATTGATTATGATTTTTTTAAAGGTCAAGTATCAAAAATTTTGAAATATTAAATTTCATTTATTACTTAGAATATGTATATTATAATTTATTACTAAGGAGTAAGAATTGATTGAATTTTTGATTATTTGGTTTTTAGGAAACGATATTATTGATAGTGGTTTAAGATTTTCAACTGCTGAGGAATGTTTTGCTGAAGCACAAAATTCTGGCTCAGATTTAAATTCAATAAATATAGTCCCACCAAAGTTTACATGTATACCACTTGCAAAAGGAGAAGAATTTAAAATATACAGAAGTAATTTGAATTCGAGATTCCCATTTTAAATTTAATAAGAAACATATGAAAAAATTAAAAATTTTACTTTTTATATCCTTTACATTCTTGATTTTCATAAAAGCTCAAGCTAACGAATGCATTCTAGAAGGTGATAGTGCCTTTCAAATAAATAAGTATAATCAATGCATGGCAACACAAATAGACAATTCAAGAAATAGATATCAAATGGAAATTAATTTTCTCAATGATGAATTAAAAAAACTTAAAAGTGAAAATCAATTTTTAAAACAAAAACTATCTCAAATTAAAGAAAAGTTAAAAAATTTATTTTTAAATTTATAATTTATTTTACCAACATTTATATTTTGCTTTTGCTATGCCTTCTGATGATGAAAAAGTTATTAACTGGGCTGTGTTTCCATTTGAACATTTTTCATTTACGGCTTTAACAATGTCAAGAGGAGGTAAAATTAAATTTTCATTAACATCTAGATCCCATTTCGCAACAATAGTTTTAGAATCAATTACTTCTATATCTAGTTTGTTAAAACTATCTTCTACATCATCAGTACTATTAGTTGATGAACTTGTATTATCATCAACTTGAGTTGTCTCTTCTACATTCTCTTTCTTTTCTGCAAGAATTTCAGCATTAATCTGTTCTTCCACAGACATGCCACTTAATTTTAATGGTGGACCAACTTTTGCAACAACTTTTGACAGTGGGTATGGATTATACAAAGGTCCAATACAACCTGAAAGTAATAAAGAAATTATAATTAAAAATCCTAAATTATAATATTTCATTCCAGTTCCTCATTATTATCTCTTTATAATATATATATAAATTTAACAAACATTGAAATGATTAATATTGAAAAATTCCTAATAAGCATATATTTGATAGATTAATTTTGACTTTAATAGTAATCAGTACTAAATAAGTACTAATTACTTTCGATTATTTATACTATGGACGTACTTTCTAATATTCGCGTTTTTATCGCAATTACAGAGAAAAATTCTTTGGGAAAAGCTGCTGACAAGCTAAATATTTCTCCCTCTTCTGCATCTAAACAAATCTCTTCTTTAGAAGATTACTTAGGTGTTCGTCTACTTAATAGAACAACAAGAAGAATTTCCTTAACAGATATTGGTGAGGCTTACTTAGAGAAAGCAATTAACATTTTAGATGCTTTTGAAGAAGGCGAAGTTTTAGTCAACGCTTCACAAAATAACCCTAGGGGACTTCTAAAAATTGCTTCACCTCAAGCCTTCGGAACTCGCCATATATCGCCACATTTACCAAATTTTATGGATAAATACCCTGAATTAAGAGTTGAGTTGATTACATATGAAGGAAATATAGATATTATTAAAGAGTCGATTGATGTAGCAATAAAATTTACAGAACTTGAAGACTCAACATTAATCAGAAAAAAAATAGCCCCAGGGAATAGAACTATTGTAGCAAGTCCATCATATTTAGAAAAAAGAGGTTATCCAAAAAAACCTGAAGATCTATTAAAACATAGACTAATAACTTATAGAGGCAGAAGTATTTATAATGACTGGCATTTTCAAATTAGCAAGAAACCTTATACAATGAGAGTAAATGGTGATCTTAGTATGACTAATGGTGAACATATCTTGAGATCAGCTATAAATGGAGGTGGAATTGCAATGCTGTCAGGGTATATTACAGGAAGACAAATACGAGATGGGAGACTTATAAGTTTGCTTGACGAATTTGTTGTTGAACAAGATCCAATTTATGCTGTTTATCCATCAAAGAAATATTTATCCCCAAAAATTAAATCATTTATTGATTATTTGATTAAGCTATATAGTCCTAATCCTTATTGGTATTCGAGCAACAAAGTAAATATGACAGCTAGAGAAAGAAGCCTAATTTAATTTTTCTTTCAATATTTCATTTACCATTTTTGGATTAGCTTTACCGCCACTATCTTTCATTACTTGCCCAACAAAAAAACCAAATAATTTATCTTTTCCACTTCTGTATTCATTAACTTTGTCTTGATTATTATTAATAACATTATCTATCATTTTTATAATATCTTCTGAATTTGAATTTTGCTTTAGACCTTTCTCCTCAATAATTAAGGACGCATCTGAACCAGTTTCAAACATTTCAGCAAATACATCTTTTGCTATTCTACCAGAAATTGTTCCATCAGAAATAAAGCCCACTAACTCACCTAATTGTTTTGGCTTAATTGGGCTATTGTTTATAGATAAACTATTTTTATTTAGAGAACCGAACAATTCTGTTGTTAACCAGTTTGAAACAATCTTTCCGTCTCTTCCTTCAGTTGCGATAAAAAAGTAATCAGAAGTTTCTTTCTCTTCACTTATGACCGAAGCATCATAATCAGATAAACCAAAATCATTTACTAATTTTACCCTGATCTCATCTGGCAGTAATGGTAAAGAGCTTTTAATGTTAGATATAAAATCATCAGTTAGCTCTAATGGCATTAAGTCAGGATCTGGAAAATACCTATAGTCATGTGCATTTTCTTTACTTCTCATCGGTCTTGTTTCAAGTTTATCTGAATCAAACAAACGAGTTTCTTGAATGATCTCATTACCATTTTCGATTTCTTCAACCTGCCTTTTAGCTTCAGAAACTATAGCCATCATAACAAACCTAACGGAATTTAAATTTTTGATTTCACATCTTGTCCCCAAAGGCTCACCATCCCTTCTAACTGAAACGTTAACATCACATCTCAGTGAGCCTTGCTCCATATTACCGTCACATGTATCCAGAAATCGCAAAATAGAGCGAATTTTTTTAATGAAAGCGCCTGCCTCATCAGGTGAAGTAATATCTGGCTTACTGACAATTTCCATTAAAGCAACTCCAGATCTATTTAGATCTATATATGATTTACTAGGGTGTTGATCATGTAAAGATTTACCTGCATCTTGTTCTAAATGTAACCTCTCTATTCCAATATTTTTTTTTGTTCCATCTGGAAAGTTTATTTCAACATTACCTTCACCAACAATAGGATCTGAGTATTGAGAAATTTGGTACCCCTGAGGAAGGTCAGCATAAAAATAATTTTTACGATCAAAAATACTAAATTTATTAATTTTTGCTCTTAAACCTAGACCAGACTTTACAGCTTGTTTAATACAATGCTTATTTATAACTGGAAGCATACCTGGCATTGCCGCATCAACTAAACTTACATTCTCATTTGGTTTAGAGCCAAATTTTGTAGAAGATCCTGAAAATAATTTTGCCTGAGAATTAACTTGAGCATGAATTTCTAAGCCAACAACAATTTCAAAATTATCATTTTCACCATTAATTAAAAATTTTTCCATAATATCTCTCTATCAAAATTTAATTTAGAAAAGGGAACCGTGCTTGATCTTCTAAATTTGCTGCAATCTTTAAAACACTATTTTCATCAAACTGATTACCAATAATCTGCAAACCTAAAGGGAGTCCATCTTTAGAAAGCCCTGATGGAACACTCATTGCGGGTAATCCAGCTAAACTTGCAGGTACTGTAAATACATCATTCATATACATGCTTATAGGATCTAACTGTGAACCTAATTCAAAAGCAGCTGTGGGTGTTGTTGGAGTTAGCAAGACATCAACTTTGTCAAAAGCCTTTTGAAAGTCTTGAATAATAAGATTTCGAACCCTTTGTGCTTTTCTATAGTAAGCATCATAGTATCCTGCGGAAAGGACATATGTACCAATCAAAATCCTTCTTTGCACTTCATAACCAAAACCTTCACCTCTAGAGTAGGCATAAAGTTCATCTAGATTGTCCTGAGAGTTTCTTAATCCGTATCTAACTCCGTCATAACGAGCAAGATTTGATGAAGCTTCAGCAGGAGCTATAACATAATAAGTTGGGAGTGCATATTTTGTATGAGGTAAGGATACTTCAACTATTTCAGCTCCTCTGTCTTTTAACCATTCAGATCCTTGTTGCCATAATTTAATAATTTCTGGTGACATGCCATCAATTTGGTACTCTTTAGGAATACCAATTTTTACTTTATCTAATTTAAAATCATTACAGGTTTGTGTAAAATCTGGAACATCTAAATCTGCTGATGTTGAATCTTTATCATCAAAACCAGACATTACATTTAACATAAGTGCTGAATCTGAAACTGTTTTAGTTATTGGTCCTGCCTGATCTAATGAAGATGCAAATGCTACTATGCCCCATCTAGAACACCTCCCATATGATGGTTTAATTCCTGTCACACCACAAAATGCAACAGGCTGCCTAATAGATCCGCCTGTATCTGTTCCTGTAGCAGCTAAAGCTGATCCTGAAGACACAACAGATGATGACCCCCCTGATGACCCTCCAGGAGATAAGTTTTTTCCATTTCTTTCTGACCAAGGATTTATAACATTTCCAAAACAAGATGTTTCATTTGACGAACCCATAGCAAATTCATCACAACTAACTTTACCAAGCATCAAAGCACCAGCATCCCAAAGTTTTTGCGTTACTGTAGATTCATAGCTAGGTATAAAATTGCTTAAAATTTTTGAACTTGCTGTTGTGAGAATATCTTTCGTACAAAAAAGATCTTTGATTGCAATGGGTATTCCATCCAGTAATCTTTCCTCTCCACGATCTATTCTTTTTTGAGAAATTTTAGAAGACTCCAAGGCTTTCTCTGGAGTAAATGTATTATAAATATTTAAGTTCTTATTTTTCTCTGAGGCAGAAATAAATGAATTAGTAACTTCTAAAGTACTGAAGTCCCTCTTTTTTAATCCTTCTTTTATTTCAAGGATTGTCTTTTTTGTAATTTCAGTCATTCGACAACCTTTGGAACAACAAAAAAACCACTTTCTTTTTCAGGCGCATTGTTCAATATTTTTTCTGAATAACCTCCATCTGTAACTTTATCTTCTCTTAAAGGTAGCTTCTGACCAGAAACATTTGCAATAGGATCAACCCCATCAGTATTCACCTCATTGAGAGTATCAATCCACTCAATAACAGATTCAAGTTCATTTGATATTGTACTAAGTTGATCATTATTAATTTTAATTCTTGCTAAATTCGATACTTTTGCAACTATATCTTTATCAATAGGCATGATATATATCCTTGGAATTGTTTAAACTAAATTTGTTAACATTTGAAATGACAATCTGCAATCACGTAAATTTTTTTTCTAAAATTATTAATCATAAAATAATATGCTTAGATCTTGGAAGTAAAAATATAGGAGTTGCAATAAGTGATCAAGGTCTTAAATTTGCAAACCCTTTAAATCTAATAAAAAGAAAAAATTTTAAAGTAGTAACTTATAAAATAATATCAATTATAAAAGCAGAAAATATAGGTGGTATTGTCCTGGGTTGGCCAATAAATATGGATGGTTCTCAAGGACCAAGATGTGACGCAACTAGGGATTTTGCATATGCCTTTTTGAGAGTTTTTGAAATTCCTATTTGTTTTCATGACGAGAGGCTTTCAACAATTGCAGCTGATAATATCTTAAAAAGTTTTGACATTTCCAGACAGAAAAAAAATGAAAAAAAAGATGCTATTGCAGCTAGTTGGATCCTTCAGTCACTTTTAGATGTTTATAATAATAATAATTTAGAAAGTTTAAATGGATAAAGTTGATTACTATTACAATAACTTTCATTTACTAGGCATTCAAGAAATGCAAAAAAACACAATTTCAGCAATTTTAAAAAGAGCAAATTATTTCAATAGTATTAAAGATATTGAAAAAAGATGGATAGTTAGAGGTAATAGTATGTTATCTTTATCATCAAACTCATGTTTTGAGGGCATGCCCATGCAAGGAAAAGTTTTATCTTGTTGGAAAGATGGAATAGAGATTTATCAATGCAATTAATTATTGAGAATAGTTATATAATTTATCTTATAGCATTTTTTTCAATTTCTTATTTAGTTGGATCAATTCCTTTTGGATTAATTCTAAGTAACCTATGGGGCTATGGTGATATAAGGAAAGTTGGAAGTGGTAATATTGGAGCAACAAATGCATTAAGAACTGGCAATAAACTATTAGCATTTCTTGTATTATTGCTAGACTCTCTTAAAGGCTATTTAATTATCACAATATTTACGTTTTCAAATTACTCAGAAAATTTAGATGCTTTTATATTTTTAATTTTGTTTGGATGTGTTTTCGGACATTGCTACCCAATATGGTTAAAATTTAGAGGTGGTAAAGGTATAGCAACAACACTTGGGTGTTTAATAGCTTTAAATTTTTCAATTGGAATATTAATATGTTTATGCTGGTTGGCAGTATGTTTAATATCTAAAAAATCATCTCTTGCTTCATTGCTATCTATTTCTTGCCTCCCTTTTATCACTTTCATCTATTATGGAATTTATGAACTAATTTTTTCTATAATGCTTATGTTAATGATCTATCTTCGACATAAGGATAACTTAATAAGAATTTTAAAATCAGAAGAACCGAATGTTTTTGGTAAGTAATTATTAATATTATTGATTGTAATTGTTGACTAAATTAATTGAAAATGCCAATCCTCTCAAAACTAGTATTTTATAATGAAAGATTAATTTAATGAAATTGGTTCTTGTAGAGTCACCTGCAAAGGCAAAAACAATAAATAGGTACTTAGGGTCTGATTATGATGTGATGGCTACAATTGGACATGTAAGGAACCTACCTAATAAAAATGGTGTGAACCCTGATAAAGATTTTTCAATGGAATGGGAACTTCTCGAAAGGGGCAACAAATTTTTAAAAAATATTAAGCAGTCCCTTAAATCAGCAAATAAACTTATTTTAGCAACTGACCCTGATAGAGAGGGCGAAGCAATTTCATGGCATGTTTTAGAGCTTTTAAATGACAAAAAGATTAAATTAGATATACCTGTTGAACGTGTAGTATTTCACGAAATAACTAAATCATCTGTACTAGATGCTATAAAGAAACCACGTAAGTTAGATCAAGAACTAATCAATGCAAGTTTAGCCAGAAATGCCTTAGATTATCTTATAGGTTTTAAATTATCACCAGTTTTATGGCAAAAATTACCATGTGCTAAATCTGCAGGAAGAGTTCAATCTGTTGCTTTAAGATTAATTTGTGAAAGAGAATTTGATATTCAATCATTTGTTTCAGATGAATATTGGACTGTAGAGAGTATTCTTAAACAAATTTCAGAAAAAACATTCAAAGCAAGATTGATAGGCTGGAGGGGTGAAAAACTTGATAAGCTTAGCCTTAAAAATGAAACTTCTGCAAAAGAGGCTATACAGAGTATTGAAAATTCAGTTTTAAAAGTTATAAAAAATGAAGAAAAAAAAGAATTTAGAAATCCAAAAGCGCCTTTTACAACATCTACTATGCAACAAGAAGCTAGTCGAAAATTGAACTTTGCAGCATCTAGAACAATGAGGACAGCTCAAAAGTTATATGAAGGGTTGAATATTGGATCTGAAATAACTGGATTAATTACCTATATGAGAACAGATAGTGTTCAATTGTCAAAAGAGAGTATTTCTGAAATACGTGATATGATATCTGTTAAATATGGGAAAAATTATTGCCCAGAAAAATATAAAGTCTACAAATCAAAAGTTGCAAATGCTCAAGAAGCTCACGAAGCTATACGCCCTACAAATATAAAAATTATACCCCAAGATATAAAAAAATATTTAGATGACGATGATTTTAAATTATATGATTTAATTTGGAAAAGAACTGTTTCTTCACAGATGTCATCTGCAGTTATAAATAAGACTGTAATAGATATTGAAAGTGAAAATAAAAAAGATATTCAAAATCAAGTTTTATTAAGAGCAAATGGTTCAACAGTAATTTTTGACGGTTTTCTTAAAATTTATAATGAAGGAGCAGATGATAAAATTACTTCTGAAATAAATGATAATATAATTCCACAAGTTATAAATGGTGAAGTTTTAAAAGTAGAAAAAAATATTAGTGAACAACATTTTACTCAGCCTTTGCCAAGATATACTGATGCAAGCATAATAAAAAAACTAGAAGAACTGGGCATTGGAAGACCCTCAACTTATGCAAGTATTTTAGAAAAATTACAGGATAGAGGTTACGTTTTTAAAGATGGGTCAAGATATTTTGCTGACGATAGAGGAAGAATAGTTACAAGTTTTTTAGAGAGTTATTTTGAAAAATACGTTGAGTATTCTTTTACTGCAGAGCTAGAAAAAAAGTTAGATCTTGTATCAGAAGGAAAATTAGATTGGAAAATATTATTACAACAGTTTTGGGAAAATTTTAAAACAGCCATTAATAATACATCCGAAATTCAAAGAACTGATGTTATACAGAAAATTGATATAGCTCTAGAAAACCATTTTTTTAATCTTGATAAAAATGGGGTAGCTAATCGAAGCTGTCCAAGCTGCTCTAATGGTTCTTTATCACTTAAAGTTGGAAAGTTTGGATCTTTTATAGCCTGTTCAAATTATCCTGAATGCAAATATACTAGAAAATTGTCTCAAAATGATGATGAAGATGCTAACAATAGTATAGGTTTTAGTGGAGATAAATCTTTTGGAATTGACCCAAATACTAATGAAGAGGTTTTTTTAAAAAAAGGACCCTATGGAATTTATTTGCAGCTAGGCAATGACAAAAAACCTAAACGAACAAGTATTCCTAAATTAATTAATGTTGATGAATTAGATTTAAAACTTGCACTTTTACTTTTAGAGTTGCCAAGAGATCTAGGGAACCCTCCCGGAGAGAATAAACCTATTTACGCAGGAATAGGAAGATTTGGACCATATTTAAGATTTGGAACAACTTACGTTTCATTGCCTCATGATAATACAGTCATTACAATTGGCCTTAATCATGCTAATGATTTGATACAGGAAAAGTTGAGTAAGTCACCACCAATTATAAATCTTGGGACCCATCCTAATGGTGGTGATATTGAAATTAAATCTGGAAGATTTGGATCGTATTTACAATATAAAAAATTAAGAGCAAGCATACCAAAAAAACAAAACTTAGATGAGTTTACTCTCGAAATGGGTATTAGTTTAATAAACGATAAGGGTAAAGAGCCCAAAACAAGAAACACAGGACAAAAACGGAAACCTAAATAAATTTTCTTTTCAACTTGACTAATATTTAATTTTATAACATATAAATCAAAACTTGGAGATATTAATGGCTAAACCAGCAACAATTCAAATAAAATTAGTTTCGACGGCTGAAACAG
The DNA here is from genome assembly GCA_002684695.1 of SAR116 cluster bacterium. Lineage (GTDB taxonomy): Bacteria > Pseudomonadota > Alphaproteobacteria > Puniceispirillales. The sequence continues at coordinate 16,173 of NYVQ01000046.1, forward strand.
GTTTCTATTATGTAACCAAAAAGAATCCAAGAACTAAACCAGAAAAATTAGAGTTTAAAAAGTACGACCCAAAAGCCCGAAAACACGTTATATTTAAAGAAGCTAAAATAAAGTGATAAATGAAGGAGCACTCCTTCAAACTTGGGATTGACCTTGGTGGAACCAAGATTGAAATTGCCTGTCTAAATGTCAAAAATAATAAAATAATTTATCGTAAAAGGATACCCTCACCTCAAAACGATTATAATAAAACTTTGAATGCCATAAAAAATCTTGTTGAAACAACAGAAAATGAACTCGGATTAATATGTCCACTTGGGATTGGAATACCTGGTTCAATTTCAAGTAAAACAGGCAAGATTAGAAATGCTAATTCGGTTTGGCTTAATGGCATGTTGTTAGAAAAAGACCTAAGAAAAAAATTAAATAAGAAAATAAAAATAGAGAATGATGCAAACTGTTTTGCAATATCGGAAGCTATGGACGGAGCTGCTGCTAAATTCAATAATGTATTTGGCGTTATTTTAGGTACTGGCGTTGGAAGTGGAATTGTTTTTAATAAAAATTTAATCAGAGGAGCCAACGGAATTTCAGGAGAATGGGGACATAATCCCTTACCTTGGAAAAAAAATAATTTTGATTCACGTCCTTGCTGGTGTGGTAAAATTGACTGCATAGAAAAATATATTTCTGGTCCTGCAATTGAAAATGAGCATAAAAACAGATTTGGAGAAGCTTTTTCTTTAAAGGATATTGTTCAATTCTATAGTGATGGTAATGAAAATTGCAAAATCACAATAGATTTATTAATAGATAGAATCGCTAGATGTTTAGCATTAGTTATTAATATTATTGATCCAGATGCTATTGTTTTGGGTGGAGGTTTATCTAATTTAGACTTTATATATGAGAAGGTTCCCAAGATTTGGGATAATTGGATTTTCTCTGATTACGTAAATACTAAGCTTTTAAAAGCCTTGCACGGTGACTCAAGTGGTGTTCGTGGTGCTGCTTGGTTGAATATAGATTAATTGCATTTTTTTTTGTTAATTCCTTTAATACTACTTAAATTAAGAATAATAGAAAAATCATCATAAAAGATAATATATTCAGTTATAACACCATTTCTTTGTAATTTAGCTTTGATTGTATAGTCAGGTTTATCTGTATCTTGCCTAGGATTAAAATATGCAATGCTAACTGGCCAGTATGAACCCTGAAAAAGGTCATTCTGGAAAATTCTCTTATCATACTTTTTCTCTTTACCTATTATTACTGTCACAACCCTATAACTATCCAAAAGCTCAGAACCCATAAAAACATTAGAACTATATATTTTTTTATTAGCTTCTGCAGATAAAATAATATTTTGTAACTGCATCATTGGAAATTCGATTTTAGTTTCAATCGGCACAGAGTATTCTTTATCTGAAAAATATTTTGCTGTATTTAATTTTTTAGAAGAATTCAAGTAACCAAAAAACTGATTTGTTTGCTTCTGATTAATTTCTTCATCTAAATCAAATTGATAAGAATTTCCTGAAAAGGTTTCAAAAGTTCTCCATTTAGAGGATAATTTACTTTTAACATTATCTATTGATTTAAAAATAACAGAGAGTTCATCGGTAGTATCCCACCCATTACAATTCTTTCTGAGTATATATGAAGATTTGCCATCTATCTCATTTATACCTGACCCAGGTGTACTTTTATACAATGATAGTATATAATTTGCGTGATGAGATTCTAATGCATACCCAGGCAGTCCAAAAAGTATCAACAGTAGTAATAAAAATTTAAACATAAATATTCTTAAAACTTATAAAAATTAAAATCAAAATAAACTTAAAAAGAATTTAATTGATGATAACAATTATTGATACAAATAAAGAATTAGAAAAAAATATAAAAATTATAGAGAACGAAGATTATATTGCAATTGATACTGAGTTTATTAGAGAAAAGACCTATTTTTCTAAATTATGCTTGATACAAATAGCATCTAAAAATCACAGCTTTATAATTGACCCATTGAGTAAAGAAATAGACCTTGAATCTTTCTGGAAATTTTTAACTAAAGAAAAAGTAGTTAAAATAGTTCATTCTGGAAGACAGGATATGGAGATTTTTTTCCAACAATTTGGCCAATTGCCAAAATCAGTCTATGACACTCAAATAGCTGCGATGGTTTGCGGGTTTGGTGATCAAGTAAGTTACGAGCAATTAGTTAATAGATTACTTAATGTTAAAATTGATAAGTCATCAAGAGTTTCTAACTGGTCTTTTAGGCCATTGTCAGAAAAGCAAATTCAATATGCACTATCAGACGTTACATACTTAGTTAAAGTATATGAAATTTTGAAAGATAAAATATCTTTATATAAAAGAGAATTATGGATTAAGGAGGAAATGGAAAGCCTTTCTGAGATTAAAAATTATGAAATTAATACAGGAGAGGCTTGGAAAAAACTGAAAATTAAATCAACCAAAAGAATCTATTTGAATAGAGTAAAGTACCTTGCGGATTGGAGAGAAAAGGTGTCAATCAATAGAAACGTGCCAAGAAACAAAGTTATAAGAGATGACACTCTTTTGGAAATTGCCTCTCTGAAACCAGAAAACAGAGAGGATTTTAAAAGATTGAGGGTTTTTAGTTTGGAAAGAGATAAAAGGATAATAAATGAAATAATTGAAACTTTAAAGGAAGCAGCTATGGTTCCAGAACACTTATTTCCAGAAATTAATTATATGAAGAAAAATAAAGTTAAATCTTTAGCAGTATTAGAATTACTCAAAGTTTTAGTTAAATTTGTTTCAGAAGATCAAAAAGTTGCTCAAAAACTTATTATCAAACAATATGAGCTTGAACTAATTGCAGAAGGAAACTTTGAAAATTTAAAATCTTTTGAGGGTTGGAGAAATGAAATCTTTGGGAAATTAGCGAAAGACCTTTTAGGCGGTAAAATAGCTTTTGGCATTAAGAATAAGAAAATACATATTATTAACTCTAAAAACTAGTCTTTATGAAATTTAATAGCTTCTTTAATCAAACTATAATTAACTGGTTTCTTATATTTTAAGGTTAATTGATCTATAATATCAACAACATTATTAATAGCTAAATAGGATCGCTCTATCCTTTGCGAAATGTATTCGATAAATTGCTCGTCTAGAGAAAGTTGTCTATCTGAAAACTGTTTAATTAAAATTTTTTTTATTAATTCATCATCAGGTAACTTAATCTCTATATTTGTAAAAGAAGATATTCTTGACATAAGATCCTTAAGCTTCCAACTAAATTTAAGTGGGTTATGACTACATGTAATTAATAAGTAATTGTTTGAA